>CAJWMX010000284.1 GCA_913043805.1 uncultured Acidobacteriota bacterium
TCCCATTTCCAGGAATCGCCCGAGCTGTTCTCCGAACGGCTACCTGAGAAGTTTCGTCAAATGGCGCCCTGAGTGGAGGAGAGTAGAGGACCGGTTACGTTACTCCCACGTCGAGGGACGACGGCCGCGTCGTCTGGACATCGCGGAGTCGCGTGAGTCGGAAGACGACCAGAAAACCGCGAGTTCCGCAACGATCCTTCTGGCGGGAGGGATATCTGGACCATAGTTCAATGGTGGCCAGGGGCGGAATCGAACCACCGACACGCGGATTTTCAGTCCGCAAGAGTAGGGGGCCGAACACGACCGAGGACGACTGAACAAGACCTTAGAGCACTTTAGCTGCCGTTTGGCATCGTGCTCAGTCGCGTACAGTTGGCTGCAAACGGTAGCAAAGTGGTAGCAAAACGGAAGCTGTCGCTGGAGTTCTCAGTCATCTACTGCTTACCCGCCAATTCTTTCCAAAGCTGGCGGGCACACTGCCCAACACGTGGGTCGTTGGGAGCCAAGTTTCCCCATCGTTCAACCTCAAACTCTGGATAGTGTTCGACTACCGCTCGGTATGCGTCAGTCGCTTCTGCAACGCAGCCAGCGCCCATCAAACTCACGGCCAACCAGACTCTCAAGTCTGAGTTATTCGATGCATCAGGATCTGCACGCTGGAAGAAAGCTCGAAATGCTTCCGCAGCCTGCCCGTACTCAGAGAGCGCGAAGTGATGGGCACCGAGGCAGACAATGTACCAGGGCGGGCATATCGGACTCAGTCGGATGGCACGGCGAATTTCCTTCAATCCTTTGGACGAAATGACCCGCCCGCAGCAACGCATTGGAGAACATTGCAGCGTCCGTTCCGTTGCCTGGGGCTAGATTTATCGCCGTGTGACCAGCCTCTATGGCACCGTCAAACTCGCCCTGCTCGCCTTTGATGAAGCAGAGCGTGGCAAAGGCACTGGAGTTCTTTCCATCTAACTCAATTGCCGTCTGTACTGTCTCTTCCGCTAAGGCGGCTTTCGCCGCTGCACCATCTGACTTGTCCTAGAATGCCTCGGAGAGGTGTACCTGTGATAGCAACACCCAGGCACTGGAATACTTCTCATCCAGACGGACTGCACGTTCCGCTAGTTGTTGCGCTTCCACCAGCGTTGCAGGAGTGCGGTGTCTCCTGCTGCGGTCTGAGAACGCTCGGCAGCCGGGCTCTAAAGTCAACTACCGCGTGCTCATCCGATCACCCTCAAGACCACCAACGGCCGTCCAGAATCATGCCCTCGAGCTCGAGCTGCTCGCTGGACGTGCGCTCCAAGCCCTTCACGTCCATGAATGAGAACTCTCCCGAGGTTAGCTTCATCACCGTCGCGTCGCCCCGGGCGCCGACTTCCAGGGTGCCGAGCTCGGTTTTTCCGATGGCGCGGGCCGGCCCCCAGCTGCTGGCCGCGATGACGTCGTTCAACGGCATCCCCAGCGCGAGGAACTTCGACAAGGTCACC
The DNA here is from genome assembly GCA_913043805.1 of uncultured Acidobacteriota bacterium. Lineage (GTDB taxonomy): Bacteria > Acidobacteriota > Vicinamibacteria > Vicinamibacterales > UBA8438 > UBA2994. Next base: position 1,482 of record CAJWMX010000284.1, read on the forward strand.
ATCAAGTTGTAGGCGGGGCCGCGGATGCTCATGGTGTGGACGTCGCTGGAGATGCAGTCGGGCATGAAGCCCGCTTCCAGCATGGCCTCCGCGGTGACAAAGCCGAAGGAGCCCGCACCGTGACCGATGTCGAACAGCACACCGCGCTCGCGCGCTGCGATTATCTCCTCGCGAACCGCGCCATCGCGGGCGCGGGCCGGAGCGCCCGGGAACGGTCGGAAGCAGTGAGTCATGACGTCGCCCGGTCTGAGCCGGCTCACCACTTCCAGACGGCTCGGTGGCGGATGGTCCAGATGACACATAACCGGCAGCCCGAGCTCATCGGCGACCTCCAGGGCAAGATCCAAGGGCGCGACTCCGCGACCCTCGCTCGCCGCCATGCCCACTCGCACTTTGATCCCCACGATGAGGTCCCGGTGTCGCTCCGCGACCTCCAGACACACTTCGGGCTCCAGCAAACGGAAGTCGCCGCACTCACCGACCATCACCTCGTCGGAGAAGCCGAAGATGCCGGCAAAAGAGATATTGAGATAAGCAAAGATGCGTGGTGCCGAGGGCTCGATCACGTGGGCCCGGAAACCGTGAAAGTTGCCCGCGCCGGCGCTGCCCGCGTCGACCAGGGTGGTGGCGCCCGCCTCCCGGGCGTAGGCGACCGGGTCCACGCCCAGCGAGGTGCCGCCCCAGTAGATGTGGGTGTGCAGATCGATCAGCCCCGGTGAGACGATGTGCCCGGATAGATCCCGCACCTCACCCGCCTCCAGCCCCGGGCCGATGTCGGCCACCCGCCCATCGGCGAAGGCAATGTCGTTCACCTCGTCCCGACCCGAGGCCGGGTCGATGATACGCGCGTTTCTGAGGAGCAGCTCGTGCACGGGTGCGGTCCCTTCTAGATTGCTCAACGATGGTGGAACAGTACTCCAAGGTCCCGCCTGATGCCAGGTGTGAACACCCGGATCGCTCCGAACCCCCGGCGCCGGTGCTCAACAAGTTTGATTATCCTGACAACACGGACTTCGAAACCGAGTTCACTCTGGACCCTCGTCTGGAGCGACGCCCTTCGGAGAAGCTCATTGCCAAACCCTATGACTCCGCATTCAAGGGGACAAATCTGGGACAGATGTTGAACATCCTCGGGGTCGATACGTTGATCGTCACCGGTTGCAGCACGTGTCACTGCGTTTATGCAACCTGTCGATATGCAGTGGAAGCGTTTCATCTGATCGTGCCAGCCGAGGCGGTGGGAGAACGTTGCGAGATCATGCACGAGGTAAACCCGCTGGATATCGACATCTCCATGGGTGACGTGTTGTCGGTGGATGAGGTTGTTGGCCAGATAGGAGAAATTAGTTCCCCGATCTACCCTGGTCTGCAAGTAATGGTTGGGCGCGGAGGTCCGACTGATGTAGCTTCACGCTACGGCTGTGGAAAAGCGCTGACACGTTCGGGGTGGCGATGCCTACACGCGACGGGCACGGGTCTGACGCGCGGGGTGCTTGGTGCGAGCGGGTTTGGCGACGTACGGCGGGGGTGCGCCAGAGACAGGAACTCAATGAAACGCCGTGTACACTGCTTCGGCCGGTGCAACAATAGGCCGACATTGCGTATCGAATAGGCCGACACGACGTATCGTGGGCAGGCCGTTCAGACACCGTGTCACTCTTAACGACGTAAAACCACTGCTCGACGAACTGGAGCCCACATGAACTCACAAAAGTCCCCGACAATCTTCGAACACCTGGGTGTCAGGCCGGCCATCAACGGCTGTGGTGTCTACACCGATCTGGGCGGTTCACGGCTCTCGCCGCGCGTCTGGCTGGCGATGGAGGAGGTCAACCGGAGTTTCGTCGACCTGCCGGTCCTGCTCGACCAGGCCGGTCAGCGCATCGCCGATCTGCTCGGCGCTGAATCCGGCATCGTGACACCGGGCGCGGCGGCCGCTCTCATGCTCGGTTCCGCCGCCAGCGTCGCAGGCACCGACGGCACCGTCTCGGAACGCCTGCCCGACGTGAGCGGCCTGGCCAGCAAGGTGCTCATCCAGAGCGGACACCGGTACAAGTATGACCGTCAGATCAGCATGACGGGCGCCGAGCTGGTCGAGGTCGGCAGCGCGAATGGCACCCGGCCCGATCAGATCGAAGAAGCCGTCGACGACGACACCGCCATGGTGCTGTACCCGGCTCATAAGGAGTCCAAGCCGGGCTCGGTCCCGCTCGCGACCGTTGCCGAGATCACACGCCGCAAGGGGGTACCGCTGTTCGTTGACGCCGCGTTCATGAGCTACCCGCTCGACGTGCTGCCCGGATTCCTCGAACAGGGCGCCGATCTGGTTGCAGTGAGCGCAAAGTATTTCGGCGGCCCGAATGCCGGCGGCTTCATCGTCGGTCGCGCGGCGCTGATCGAGGCGGTGCGCAACGTCTACTTCACCCGCTACGAATCCGGCGCCTACCTCAAGTACGGCCGGCCATTGAAGATGGACCGACACACCGTGGTCGCGGTGGTGACGGCATTCGAAGACTGGCTCTCGATGGATCACGACGAGCGGCTCGCCGCCTGGCGCACCCGCACCGAACTGCTCGCCAGCGAACTCGGCGGTCTCGGTGGTGTCACCCCGAAGCCGATGTACTTCACGCTCGACGAACGGGTCGTGGACGAACCGGTCAACTGCGTCGTGCTCGAGTTCGACTCGAACAGTGCTTCGAGTGCGGACCGGCTCGCGCGCGACCTCGCCGCCGAAGATCCGCAAATCCTGACCATCGCCGAGGGTGAGATCCTCCTCGTAGTCGTCGAAGAGATGACCGATGAAGAGACGCGTTACGTCGCCGGTCGAATCCGGGCGCTGGTCAACGCGAGCTGAGGACACCAGCCGCGCTCAGCGCTCGACCGACACCTCGTAACCCTCGACATGACGGCGGTCATGACAGGACTACGGGAAGGGGAACTGCTTGGTCTTCAGTGGGGGGACATCGACTGGAACTCACCAACCATTCCCGTGCGGCGTCAGTACACCAACGGGCGATGCGCGGTGCCGAAGTCGAAGCTCTCGTGCCGAACAGGCAACTTGCCGTCTGGGCTCCTTGACGCCCTTCGAGTTTGGCGACTCAAGTGTCCCAAAGGCGACCATGATCTCGTTTTCCCGAACGGCAAGGGGAATCCTGAAAGCCACAGCAATTTGCTCCAGCGCGGGTTCTATCCAGCCCTGAGGAGAGCCAAGCTCAGGAAGATCCGCTTCCACGACTTGCGACACACCTTCTGTTCGTTGCTGATCAAGAACCGAGAAGATCCCAAACGTATACAGAGGCTGATG
>CAJWMX010000285.1 GCA_913043805.1 uncultured Acidobacteriota bacterium
GGCGGGGGTTGCCGGCTCCCACGGGCCAGCGCTTTGCCTGGGACGACGATTCGACCTACGTGCGGAACCCGCCGTTCTTCGAGACCCTGTCGCCAGAGCCGTCGCCACCCGGAGGTATTACGGGAGCCCGCGTTCTCGCGTTGCTCGGCGACAGCGTGACGACGGACCACATCTCCCCGGCGGGGACCATTCCCGCCGACGGTCCCGCCGGCCGCTATCTCGTGTCATGCGGGGTCTCGCCGGGCGACTTCAATTCGTTCGGGAGCCGTCGCGGCAATCACGAGGTCATGATGCGGGGCACGTTCGCCAACATCCGGTTGCGCAACCAGCTCGCGCCGGGTACCGAGGGTGGGTGGACGCGCTATCAGCCGGATGACGAGGAGATGAGCATTTACGACGCCGCGATGCGGTATCGCGATTCTGGCGTCGGCCTGATCGTGCTGGCTGGCAAGGAGTACGGCTCGGGCTCGTCGCGGGACTGGGCCGCGAAGGGGACGATGCTGCTCGGTGTCCGCGCCGTCATCGCCGAGAGCTTCGAGCGGATTCATCGGAGCAATCTGGTGTTCATGGGCGTGCTGCCGCTCCAGTTCCGCGACGGCGAGTCGGTCGGGTCGCTGGGGCTGACCGGGCAGGAGGCGTTCGCAGTGACCGGGATCGGCAGCGGGCTGTCCCCCCGGAGCCAGGCGACGGTCGAGGCGGTGGCCTCCGACGGCGCCCGCCGCTCGTTCACGGTCGACGTGCGGATCGATACACCCGACGAGCTGAGCTACTACCGTCACGGCGGCATCCTGCCCTACGTGCTTCGTCAGCTGGTCAACGGCCAGAGCTGACGCCAGCTCGAGGGAACGGCTGGTGCCGCGGTTCGTGCGAACCGCCGACCTGTGTTCGCACGCGACGACCTGAACGTGTTCGGTTTTCGGCGGAGGATCGTCTCAGGAGAAGCCCGTATGAAATGGCCACTCGGTGTCTGCTCCGCCCTTGGCGGCTCCCTGACGATGGTGACGACGATGATGATGACGACAACAGTCGCGGAAGCCCAGGAGACCCCACCCGAACAGATCGCGTGGGATCTGAGCGAGATCTATCCGAGTTTCGACGCCTGGGACGAAGCCAAGGCGCGGCTGGAGACCCGGGTCCAGGGGCTGGCCGCCTTCCGCGGCCGGTTGGGCGAGAGCGCTGCCGTTTTGCGCCAGGCCTACGACGAGATCTCCGATACCGAGAAGGAACTGGCCAGGCTGTATGTGTTCGCGTTCCTGAAAGCAGACGAAGACCGTCGCGTGTCGGCGGATCAGGAGCGGCGCGGTCTAGCTGCCGCCTTGCTGTCGGAGTTTGGCGAGGCGGTGTCCTGGGTGTCGCCTGAGCTGCTGCGGGTTGGCTCGGCCACCGTCGAGCGCTACCTCGACGAAGACCCGGGACTCGAGAAGCACGCCTTCAACATCCGGAATACGCTGCGACAGGAGCCGCACACGCTGTCAGACGAAGCCGAGCAGATCCTGGCGGCCACGGGACCGGTCGTGCAGGGCCCCGAGCGGATCTATGCCTTGCTGACCAGCTCGGACATCACATGGCCGACCCTCACGCTGTCGACTGGCGACGAGATCACCGTCGACCAGGCTGGCTACTCGCTGCACCGGGCTAGCCAGAATCGAGACGACCGCAAGAAGGTGTTCGATGCCTTCTGGGGGACCTGGAACACGTATCAGAACTCGATCGGACAGACCCTCGACACGCACGTGAAGTCGCACGTGTTCCAGGCGAAGACCCGCAAGTACGAGAATGCGCTCGACGCCGCGCTGTCGGGGCCCAACATTCCGACCGCCGTCTACCGCAAGCTCATCGAGGCGACGCACCGGCACCTGCCCTCGCTTCACCGATACTTCCGGTTGCGTCAGCGGATGCTCCGGCTCGACGACCTGCACTACTACGACATCTACCCGCCGCTAGTGGCCTCCGATCGCACCTTCGACATCGAGGAGTCGAAAGCGCTCACGCTGGCGTCGGCGGCGCCGCTAGGCGACCACTACCTGTCGCTGCTCGAACGTGGGTTCGCCGGTGACTGGATGCACGTCTATCCGCAGGCCGGCAAGGCGCCTGGCGCCTACATGTATGGCAGCGTCTACGACGTCCACCCGTATCTGCTGCTGAACCACAACGGTCAGTTCAACGACGTGTCGACGTTCACCCACGAGTGGGGACATGCGGTGCACACGCTGCTGTCGACCGAGCACAATCCGTACGAGACGTCGAGCTACGCCACCTTCACCGCCGAGATCGCCTCGACCACCAACGAGGTGTTGCTGCAGGAGCACATGCTCGGCCAGGACATCTCCGATGAGGAGCGGTTGTTCTACCTCGGGACGGCGCTGGAGGCCGCCCGCGGCACGTTCTTCCGTCAGACGATGTTCGCGGAGTTCGAACTGCGCATCCACGAGATGGTGGAAGCGGGCGAGGCGCTCTCGGGCGAGAAGATGACCTCGGTCTACGAGGAGCTCCTCCGCCAGTATCACGGCGCCGACGAAGGGGTGATGAACATCGACCCTGCCTACGCGGTGGAGTGGGCGTTCATCCCGCACTTCTACCGGAACTTCTACGTGTTCCAGTACGCCACCTCGATTGCCGGCGGCACGATGTTCGCCGAGCGCTTCCTCGACGGTGACGAGCAGGCGCGTGACGACTATCTCGCCGTGCTTGAGGCTGGCGGCTCACGCTACGCCTACGAGCTGCTCCAGGAATACGGCATCGACTTGGCCACCGATGCCCCCTACGACGCCCTCATCGCTCGCATGGACAGGGTGATGGACCGTATAGAAGAGATCCTCGATAGGCAGGGGAACTAGCCTGGCCCGCGAGCAGTCCTGACTCGTCCTCTAGCAGGACTGCCAGCGGGCGGCGTGGGCCTCTGCGGGCGCACCGCCGTAACCCGTCATCTTCCTCGTCCAGCGTCGGCGCTCCAAGAACTGCTATCGTCTTCGCCATGCTCAGTCTGCCCGAGGGGGCACGCGGTGGTGCGGTCTTTCCGTCCTTGCTGGTCCTTGTTGGCCTCTTTGGCAGCGGAGTAGCCGCCGGCAGCGGAAGCGAGACCGCCGGAGAGGTGACCATCCAACTCCCCGAGCGGGACCCGAACGTCTGCCGTAGCGACCCGGCGATGGGCCCGGAGATGGCCGTCATCGAGGGCGGTCGTTTCCGGATGGGCTCGCTCGAGGGCGACAGCAACGAGAGGCCCGTGCACGAGGTGGAGGTGCAGTCGTTTGCCCTCGGTCGTTGCGAAGTCACGGTGGCGGAGTTCGCGGCCTTCGTGGAGGACACGGGGTATGTCGCGACGGCTGATGGCGGCGACTGTCGGGTGTTGAACGACGCCGGCATCACCTTTGTCGACGGCGTGGAAGCGTCCTGGCGAGAACCACGCTACCCGGACGTCGCCCAGGGTGATTCGCTGCCAGTCGTATGCGTGTCCTTCGACGATGCGGTGGCCTACACAGAGTGGCTTGCCGCGCGCACCGGTGAGCCCTACCGGTTACCCACGGAAGCCGAGTGGGAATACGCCGCGCGTGCTCGCACGACCACGGCACGCCACTGGGAGGTCGACCGGTCCGCAAGCCCGTGCGATTTCGCCAACGGCGCCGACCAGGACGCCAGGTCTCGGATCAAGGGCCGGTCGAACGTAGATTGCGCTGACGGTCATGTGGTGTCGGCCCCGGTCGGGAGCTATCGACCAAACGCGTTCGGCCTGTACGACATGTTGGGCAATGTCTGGGAGTGGACGGCAGATTGCTGGCACGAGTCCTATGACGGCGCCCCGAGCGACGGCGATGTCTGGCAGGCGGCGGGCGATTGTTCGAGGCGTGTGGTTCGCGGTGGCTCGTGGTTCTATGGACCCATGGGCCTGCGGTCTGCGAAGCGGAGCCAGGACGACACCGCACGGACGTACAACAGCGTGGGATTTCGCGTCGCCAGGACGCGCTGAACTCGATGCACTCTTCGCTCCGCGTACTGCTCATCGTGCTCTTGGCCGTCGGCGCCTGTGCCGCTCCTTCTACAGACCGAGATGGTGATGAAGAGTCCGGTCGAGGGACTGGCGCGTACACCAGGAACCGGGACTTTGAGGGCGAGCGCTTCATGCTCGAAGCTGGCGCGGAGTTGTTCAGCGAGCACTGCGCCGTCTGCCACGGCGAGAGGATGGAGGGGGCGGCCCAGGGCACGCCGCTCGTCGGGGCCGCGCTCGCCCACGGCGCGTCTGTCGACGAGCTGATGGCGAGCATAAGCAACGGCTTCCCCGAGCGCGACATGCCGGCCTGGTCTGGCACCATGAGCGCCGAGCAGATCAAGACCCTGGCGCTCTGGATAGCCGAGGTGCGGGACGGGTTGGTCTACTCGCAGTTCAACTACACGAACGAGCTCACTCTCCCGGAGGGCGCGATCCGGACCGGGGCGTACGACCTCGAGATCGACGTGATGATCGCGGGGCTCGACCCACTGCCATACTCCCTCGCGGTGCTGCCCGATGGTCACGTGCTGGTCACCGAAAAGAAGCGCGGTCTTCGGCTGGTTCCGCCGGAAGGAGGACTTTCGACGCTCGTCGAAGGGACGCCGGCGGTGTACGAGGACAGTCAGCTCGGTATGGGTGGGGTCGAGGAGGGCATCGGTTGGCTCCTGGACGTCGCCCTGCATCCGCGCTTCGGCGAGAACGGCTGGATCTACCTGGCCTACACCGACCGCTGCGGAGGCTGCAACGAGGCCAGTCGCGTCTCAGAGCGCCCGGTGTCCATGGCCAAACTCGTCCGTG
>CAJWMX010000286.1 GCA_913043805.1 uncultured Acidobacteriota bacterium
CCAGGGCGAAGTCCGGATCGATACGCTGCGCCGCCTGGAACTCCTCGATCGCTTGCTTCCATCCGAAGCTGTGGAGAATCGCCACACCGCGCAGAAAGTGCTGCTGCGCCTCGGGAGCCCCGGACGTGGGGAAGTCGAGCGAACCGACACTGTCAAACTGCGCGTGGACCGGGCCGGCCAGCGTGAACAACAGGACGATGGCGACAATCAGGCGTGCCATGAGCGACCTCCGTGTACTGAGGGTGGGACGAACCAGGGTGGATCGATTCTACCCGGTTTCTTGGCGACACGGGCGCCTGGCAACGTGAGTCCGTCGGCGGCCAGCCTGTCAGCTGGACGTTCCCAGGGTCGCCGCGAGAAACCGCTCTACCGCGAAGGTCGACAGCTGCCCACACGGGCCACGAAAGAAGAAGTCGCACCCATGCACCCCCCATGGCAGACGCACCACGACGTGCGGCACGTCGGCGCGGATCAGCCGGTCGGAAAGGAACTCGGCATGGAACGGAGACACCAGTTCGTCCCGGGCTCCGCTGACCAGTAGTGTCGGCGGAGTGCGGTGACCGACGTGCGCCAGCGGCGACGCGGCATCGTACTGGGGCCCGTGGGTCGCGGGCGGTCCCCCAAGATACGCCTCGAGAACACCGCTCGAATCGATGATCGAGGGCTTCGCGGGATTGGCAAACCCCCATCGGAGCGCCACCGGTCCATAGAACGACACGACCGCCTTCACTCCCGGATGCTCGAACCGATAGCCGGCAACGAGGGCCAGCTGGCCGCCGGCCGAACGCCCTACCAAAGCGAGCCGATCCCGGTCGAGGCCAAGCTGCTCGGCGTGCGTCTCGAGGTAACCGAGAGCCGCCGAGACGTCGTCGAGCGCCGCTGGGAAGAGAAAGCGGGGCGAGAAGCGGTATGAGATCGCCGCCACCACGTAGCCGCGAGCAGCGAGGTACCGGTTGAGGGCCGGGAACTCCTTGCGGCTCCCGCTCTGCCAGGATCCGCCGTGAATCACCACCACGCCGGGGAGCGGCGGGTGCTCCTCCACCGACCGATATAGATCCAGCGTCAGTTCGACGCCCCCGACCGTGTCGAAGACGTGCTCTCGGACCTGGACCTCGCCAGATTCCACCCCCACGAACAGATCGGGAAGCACGAGCGGCGCCGGCCTAGCTGAAGGCGACGACGGGGACCCGCCGACGGAGGCGAACGAGGTCTCGAGTTCGAGCGAGAGTTGTCGACCCACCGCGAGCGCCCGCACCACTGGGATACAGAGCAGCAACACACCCACGACGCCCAGCGCGGCCCCGGTCAGCGCCAACCGCCGATCGCGCCAGACCGGCCAGCACAACAGTGGCACCAGAACGCTCGACCAGTAGCCGGCCTCGAGCAGCGGCACCGACAATAACCAGACCTGATCGTTCAGTGGCGGCAGGTGCGCGAGGAGCGCGCCGATCACGAGGAGGGCCCCGCCGGTCAGTCGCATCCAGTCGAACACCGAGCGCGCGGTTGGTGATAGCATGCGATCAGCCTGCCCGATGCTCGAACGGTAGCACGAGACCAGCGCCTGCCCGCCGTGGTCATCGATGTCTGATTTCTGCCCCGGCTCCGTGTTCCGGTGTGTCCTCGTGCTGTGGGTCGCGCTGCTGCTGGCACCGCACCCAGGCTTGGCCCGTGCCTCTGAGGCACGGGCAGCATCGAGCGCCAGCGGTCAACCCCAGCCACCCGCCGACGCGGACTTCCTCTTCGGACGGCCACGGACGGTGCTTGGCGTGGCCGGCGGATGGCTAGCCGGCACCGAGAGCGGCGACCTGTTCGAGTTCGTACGCGACGAGCTGACCATCGACGAGGGCGACTTCGACACCGCCACGGTGAGATTCACCATCGGTCGGGCACTCGGGCCACGACTCGACGCACTGGCGGAGGTGGGCGTCAGTCAGGCGAGGGTCCAGTCCGAATACCGCGACTTCGTCGAAGGGGACGACCTTCCGATAACACAAACGTCGGAGTTGCTCCGGGTTCCGGTCCAGGGGACGCTCCGCGCGTGGCTGGTCCCACGCGGAAGAGAGATCGGCCGGTTCGTCTGGGTGCCGAGGCGCGTGGCGCCGTATGTCGGCGCCGGCGGCGGCGGACACTGGTACCGGTTCACCCAGTTTGGCGACTTCGTCGACTTCGTCGACCTCGGCATCTTCAGCGACCGATTCGAGACCGGTGGCTGGGCATGGACCGGACACGTCTTCGGCGGGGTCAGCATTCGGGTGGCCAGGCAGACGTTCCTCAACGTCGAGGCCAGGCAGACCTGGGCGCAAACACCCACGTCGGGCGATTTCGTGGGCTTTGATACCATCGGACTCGGCGGTCTTCGGCTCTCCGGAGGCCTCGAGTTCGTCTTCTGATCCCCGCGGAGGGACCGACATCAGCGTGAGGACGAGATGACTCAGCAACGCCGATTCGGCACGTATGGACTCTTCTGGTGTGGCGCCGGCACCATCCTCGTCACGGCGACGCTCGCCAGCGCGCAGCCGCAGACAACTGGAGCCGCGTCCGATAGGAACTGGCTCCCGTGGATGGGCTGCTGGCAGCTGGTCGAGGAGACCGGTGCCTTGGGCGACGAGGCCGGCGACCCGCGGCGGTTCGCCGACCGCGTGCTGGTCTGCATCGATGCGGCCGGAGAGCCGGCCGCGGTTCAGGCCACCACGATGGCAGACGGATCGCCGGTGCTGGTGGAGACCCTGCACGCCGACGGCGAGCAGCACACCATCGACGAGGAAACCTGTACCGGGTGGCGCCGCAACCGCTGGTCGCGAGACGGCGCCAGGCTGTTCACTCAGGCCGAACTGGTGTGCGAGGGAAGCAGCCGCCGCGTCTCGGGCGTCGGACTCATGGCGGACGAACGCACCTGGCTCGATCTGCAGTTCGTCGACTCCGGAGACCGGGGCGCGGTCACGGTGAGACGCTATCGGAGAGCCAGCGACGCCGCCATTGGCGACGCTGGAGGAGAACCGCTGAGCTCGGATCTGCGTGCACGCGCAGCGACCGCTGCGCGGCTGAACAGCACCTCTCCACTCTCGATCGACGATGTGATCGAAGCTGGCCAGATTGCAGATCCGGCAGTCGTCGAGGCGCTGCTGGTCGAGAGCGACGCTGAATTCGCGCTCGATGGCCGCTCGTTGGTCCGGCTCGACGACGGTCGTGTGCCACCTACCGTGATCGATCTGATGGTCGCGCTGTCGTTTCCGGAAGCGTTCTCGCTTCAGCGTTCGCGCGGAGGAAGCGGCGGTGGTGGGGCGGGAGGATTTGGCGCCTACGACCCCTACGCCTTCAGCGGGTGGTATCCCTACTACGCGGCGCCGTTCGGCTACTACTACGGCTGGTCGCCGTATAACTCCCTCTACTATCTCGGACCCGCGAGCACCTACGCCGTGGTTCCGGGTGGCGGCGGTATCGGCGCCGGGAGCCGCGTCTACGAGGGGCGAGGCTATACCCGGATCGACCGCCGGCCCGAACCGCCTCCCACGGCCCGTACGGCGCAGCGTCGAGGAGACGGCGGAGGGGGAGGGACCCAGGCCGCGACTCGTGGCGGCAGCGGCGGAAGCTCGGGTGGCCGAGGGGTGTCCTCGGGCGGCTACTCGCGGGGTGGGTCTTCAGGTCGCAGTGCGCGCCCCCGTCAGTAGCGGACCGCCCGATCGCAGACGGCCAGGGGAACTAGGTTCCCCTTAACCGACAAAAACGCGCACCCTCGAACAGTTCCGTAAGCCCCATCAGCGAGCGTGGACCAAGCCCGGTTCGAATCAAGACTCGTAAAGAAAACTACATCAGCTATTTACATCGATTTCATCCGGTGTCGTCCGGTGGACGCGATATTGCTCTCTCTAGCGGTGAACGGACCGGGGACCGCCGACACCCCGACCGCCCGGAGCCCTTGGCGTCGGCGTTCGCTTCAGGGTCGGGGACGAGACAGCCTGGCGGCGCGGCATGACGGCGAACGTCAGTCGCTCGGGCATGTTGGTCTACACCCGCGAGATCGGTGCGCTTCCTCCCCAGCGGCGCACCGATCCCACCCCCGCCGAGCTCGTGATCGAGCTCGGCACACGCAGGGAGCTGAGCCTCGTCCGATGCGAGGCGACAGTGGCTCGTCTCGTACCCACCACCGGCGACGAACTGGCCGCCCTGGCCTTCACCGTCGGTGATTACGTACTGCTGGCCTCGTGAGGCTGGCCTCCCGGCCGCGCCCCTTGCGCCTCGTCTGAATCCCACCTAGCTCCGGAACGCCGATTAGGCCGAACGCTGGACAGACGGCGCCGAACATCGACAGACTGGCAGGGGTGTGTCGTGATCGAGATCACTAACCTCGTCAAATCGTACGACGGCGTCACCGGCGTCGACGGACTATCGCTTCGAGTCGAATCTGGTCAGATTCTCGGGCTGGTGGGCCCCAATGGCGCCGGAAAGACCACCACCCTCCGCTGCCTCGCGGGGATCATCCCTCCAACATCCGGTCGGATCGCCATTGCCGGCTTCGACTTGCGGGACCGGCCGACCGAGGCACGACAGCGTCTCGCCTTCGTCCCGGACGAACCGTATCTCTTCGACCATCTGACGGTGCGCGACCATCTGACGCTCTTCGCGCGACTGTACGGCGTCGACGATGGTCCGGCCCGCGCGGACGCGCTGCTCCGCGACGCCGGCCTCTCGGACCGAGAACTCTCCTTCCCCTCGGAGCTGTCGCGGGGGATGAAGCAGAAGCTCGTCGTCGCGTGCGCGCTGCTGCACGAGCCTGACGTC
>CAJWMX010000287.1 GCA_913043805.1 uncultured Acidobacteriota bacterium
TGGCTCGCCATGGACCGCCCCTATGACGCCGGACAGGGTATCCCGATCGAGATCGGCTACATCACCGCGTCGTCGCCTCCGATCGTGGTCAACGACACCGTCGTGGTGGGCAACTCGGCCGAGCAGGGCTACCTCCAAACCCGGATCGAGAACGTCCCTGGCGACATCCTCGGTTATGACGTGCGGACCGGCGAGCACAAGTGGAAGTTCAACGTGGTGCCGCGGCCCGGCGAGTTCGGCCACGAGACCTGGGAGAACGACGCCTGGCAGTGGATTGGCGACGTCTCGTCCTGGGCCCCGATGGCGGCCGACCCCGAGCTGGGGCTGGTCTACATCGTCACCAACGGGCCGACGATCGACTATTATGGGGGCCATCACCCTGGCGACAACTTGTTCAGCACGAGCATCATCGCGCTGAACGCCGACACCGGTGAACGGGACTGGCACTACCAGATGGTCCATCACGACATCTGGAACTACGACACCCCGACAGCACCGGTGCTAATGGACGTGACCGTCGACGGGCGCGAGGTCAAGGGCCTGTTCCAGGCCACCAAGCAGGCCTTCCTGTATGCCCTCGACCGGGAAACGGGTGAGCCAATCTGGCCAATCGAGGAACGTCCCGTGCCTGCCTCGCGGATCCCCGGGGAGCAGCTGGCAGAGACTCAGCCGTTCCCGACCAAGCCGGCGCCCTATGACCTGCAGGGGCGGACCGAGGACCATCTGATCGACTACACGCCAGAGCTCAAGGAGATGGCGCGTCAGCTAGCCGAAGAGAACAACCTGTTCAACCAGCTGTTCGATCCGCCGACCCACACCGACGACCCGGCTGGCCCGGCCTGGAACTGCCCGGGCGGCGGCGGCGGCACGAACATCACCGGCCCGGCGGTGGCTGATCCGGTCAACGGGGTCATCTTCGTGAGCTCGCAGAGTAGCTGCTTCCGGCTGCAGGTGATGCCCGGGCTCGACTCGCCGCTCGACGAGCTGGAGCAGTCCGGCACCACGCACACCGACTTCGCCGCCGTGGCCACGACCGTGCGGGGCAGCATCGAGCAGTTCACCCTCGACGGGCTGCCGATCTGGAAGGGGCCGGTGGGCCGCATCACGGCCATCGACCTGAACACCGGTGACCATCTGTGGGCGGTGCCCTACTCCGACGCCTCGCAGGCGCAGCAGGACACCATCCGCAATCACCCGCTGGTCCAGGGGTTGGAGAACGTCGAGGTCAACCGCGGTCGCGGCGGCAACGCGGCGATGGTGGTGACTCCGAACCTGCTCGTGGCGGGCGGCCTGAGCGCCGACAACACCCCAATGCTCTACGCCTACGACAAGCAGACCGGCGAGCGTGTTGGCGGCATCGAGATTCCTGCCGTGACCCGCTACGGAATGTCGAGCTGGGAGCACGACGGACACCAGTACATCATCGTACAGCTGTCCGACGGCATTGCCGCAGTAGCGGTGCCGGCGGCAGCGCCGGCTGGCGGCGGCTACTAGCCGTTCGTTGGCGGTCGTTCTTGGGGGCGCCTTCCTCGGAGGGCGCCCCCTTCGTCTGTACCGTCGGGCTCAGGCGTCGGTGACGGGTCAGTTGACCTCGGTTTTCCAGTTGACCGGATCGGGTTCCTCGCCGGAATCGGTGATGTAGGCCTCCCAGAGATCGCCCGCAGGCTTCAGCCCCTGCTCACGCATCCATTCGGCCAGCGCCTCGTAGGCCTCGTTCAGGCGATCGTACGGCCCGGAGTGAATCGTGGTGACTACCGAGCCGGCCGGCAGGGTCCCGGCCAGGACGTCTCCTTCGCCCGCGGTCGCGGCCGCAACGGCCACCCCCGCTTCAAGGGTCATCTCTGCCTGGTTCACATCCCGGTAGCGGCAGAACGGCCGACCAGCCAGCGGCGCGCCCGTCTTCATCGCATGCCCGTAGGCGCCCGGAATCAACTGCCCCAACGTCTCGCCGATCTCGGTCGTCGGCACGCGCTTCCGCATGAAGAGCATGTGAGTCTAGGGCAACTCCGACGTTAAATTTCGCAGCTCATTCCTGACCTCTTCTCAGGTTCGTCCAGCCGCACCCCAACCAGCCCGACGCAGGGCGCCGTCTGCTGCACGAACTCTCGATGGGTGCGGCACGATCGAGGGAACGCGTCTCAACCCCAGTCAGTCCCCGCTGTCGATACTCGCTCGGTGACAGACCGAAGTGACGGGAGAACGCGCGGGTGAAGCCCTCGTCGCTCTCGAAGCCGCTGTCGAGGGCGATATCGAGCACGATCGTGCGGGACATGGTGAGCGCGGCGGCGGCACGGTCCAACGGGATCCGGGTGGCGATGCCCTTCGGGCTCTCCCCCACCATCCGCCGAAAGATCCGCTGCAGGTGCGTTGGCGACAATCCGGTCTGCGCCGCCAGTCCGCCAGACTCCCGTCGGCATCGGAATCAGCCGGGATCGCCGCGACCAGCGGCAGCAGATCGGTGAGTCGGGTGGTCACGGGAGGAACGGTACTACCGTACGGGAAGGGCGTCTTGACCGTTCTTGCGATGGCGGAAATGAAGTCCCGCCCTCCAGAGGCGACGCTCCTACTTCGCGTGCCCTCTGAAGAACTCCGCGATCCGTTCGCTCGTGCTCATCGGCCAGACGTGCGCCGCCGGGTAGACCCACGCCATAACCGAGGCGCCGGACTGCGGGCCATACAGGGTGCAGCCGTCACCACATGACCAAGGCTGGTCGGCCACACCGTTGACCTCGACGGCCGTCTCGATCGCGGCAAGCTGGTCGCGATAGTCGACCACACGGTCACCCTCGCCAGCGGCGTGGAACACCGGCCTCGGCGTGGTCGGCTCCACGCCGGAACGTAGACGTGCCGCGATCGGCGCGAAGGCGGCGAACAGCTCTGGGCGCTCCGCCCACAGGAGGTAGGTGAACATGCCGCCGTTCGAGAAGCCGGTCGCGTAGATGCGCGACTCGTCGATCCGGTAGATTTCCTTGAGCGCGGCCACCGCCACGTCGACCAAACGCACGTCCCGGTTCTCGACGGTTGCTGACGATTGCCACCCTGGCATCCCACGACGGGTGGTCAATCCCTGGAAATAAACGACGACCGCCTCGGGCCACGCCTCGTGGATGTCGGTCCGCTGGAAGTTGCGGGCCACGTCGCCGAACCCGTGGAACGCCAGGATCAGCGGCGTGGGCTGTTCGGTCGCGCTGTCAGGCGCGTAGACGATGCCCTCGCGTGGTACGCCGTCCACGTCCCACTCCATGACCTGCCCCGACGCGCAGCCCGCCAGCACAACAAGTCCCAGGCTCGCCAGTAACAGCTCCCGTCTCCGCATCAGCCGCCTCCAGATGTCTGCCGTAGAATGGTGAGCATGCCCAAGCTGACGGTAGAAGGATACGGCACATTCGATGTGGCCGATGGGAAGCGACTCGTCCTGGCGATGGAGCAGGACGCTGGCGTCGACGTACTGCACGCCTGTGGCGGCAACGCCCGCTGCACCACCTGCCGCATCGAGTTCATCGACGGCGAGCCCGGCAAGATGACGGCGGCGGAGAAGGCGGTGTTCGAGGCGCGGGGAATCAGCGGAGTACGCCTCTCATGCCAGATTCAGTGCGACCAGGACGTGAGTGTCCGCGCGATCAGCCGGCTCGAAGGGTCTGGTCGCCCCGACGCGGGTCGTCCTCCGGCCGCGGAGATCACGCCTCCGCCTGAGTGGACCTAGCGTCGAGCTCGGCGCGATAGGCCCCGGCGGCGTCGGCCATCTGCTGGTGCACCTGTTCGCTGATCCATCGGTGGGTCAGCATCAGACACGGCGCCGACGCGCAGTTGGGCGCCGGCGCGTGCAACACGCGCATATCGACGACGGAGACGTCGCCCGGTTCGCCAGTCAGCTCCTCGACCTGGAGCGGCACGCCGTCGACGTTCGCTCCCTCGTGGAGAAACCGGCCGCGTCCTTCTGCGTCGGGACGCCACAGATCCGCTGTCGCCTCGTGACGCTTGAGCCGGCGCTGGAGCTGTTTCCCGGAGAACCAGGCGTCCTCCGGAATCAAGGGTGTGACCCGGCGAGCACCACCGTTCCCCCACCGCCCGGCCCGAGCGACTCGAGCATCGCGAACACCTGCACGCCCGGCACCCCGTGTTTGTCCTGGGCCTTCGGCAGGTCGAGGTGCCAGACGTTGTGTGGCAGCGCCCACGGCCCCGGCCGCGGCGTGCTGGCCAGGAACGTCGGTCGATCCAGCATCGGCACCAGGGCCGCGCCCGCCAACGCCTCTGCCAGCGGCTGGGCGTCAGCCATCACGGCGGCGAAGCTCCGGGAGTAGCCGATCGTCTTCGCGAGTCGAGAGTTCGCCTTGTAGGCGGGCAGCGCATCCAGCTGGCTGAAGTCCCAGCGGTTCTCGGCCAGCACCCCCATCCGCTCGACGCCGCGCCGCACGAACTCCTGGGCGGCTGTCACCGCGCCCCCGTCCAGAAGACCGTCCAGGCGCAGCACGCCCCGGTCCCCGAACTGTTCGATCTGGTCCTTCGTCAGCGTCATACGCGAAGGCATGTCCACGTTATGGCCCTCGGGAGGAAGCTGAGACCGGTGTATTCTCATGCGATGCGAACAGCTCTTCTCGTCGTCGCGAGCGTGCTCCTCCTCGGCTTCTCCCCCACCCCAGCCCCAGCCCAGCCGGAAGAGGTCTCACCCATCGCTCGGGCCTACGCCGCTGTGACTGACGCGGAACTGGTCAATCCGCCGGACAGCGACTGGCTGATGTGGCGGCGCAGCTACGGGCACTGGGGGCACAGCCCGCTCA
>CAJWMX010000288.1 GCA_913043805.1 uncultured Acidobacteriota bacterium
GGCTGGAGCGGACGCCGTATGAGCGGCAGCCCTCATCACAGGCGGGAGAATGAGCGGGACGTTGCGGGCGAGCGGGGCGCCGGTCACGGTGGTGGGAGGGTCGGCGACCGGTCTCTACACGGCGACGCTGCTGGCTGAGGGAGGACGGGCCGTCCGGGTACTCGAGGGCTCGGAGAAGTACGCGCCCGAGGCCCGCACGCTCATCGTCACCCGACGGATGAAGGACTTGCCTGGCGGACCAGGCGATCAGTCCATCGTCAACGTCATCAATCGTTTCGAGCTGATGACCGATGGCCGCGCCGCCACGATCGAGCTCGACGAGCCGGACCTGGTGATCGAACGCTCGACACTCCTCCACGGCCTGGCGGAGCGGGCCACCGCTGCCGGCGTCGACGTCCAGATGGGTAGCCGGGTACAGACGCTCAGGGCCAATGGAACCGGCGGCGTCACCCTGACGGTCGGTGATAACGGCGCCACGCGTGAGGTGCTGGCGAACACCGTCGTCGGCGCCGACGGCACGTTCAGCCGGGTCGCCAAGGCCGCCGGGTGGCCGGCGCTCCACACCGTGCCGCTCGTGCAGGCCATCGTGCGCCTGCCGGATGATCTGCCCGCCGACACCACGCGGGTCTGGTTTCACCCCGAGGACACGCCCTACTTCTACTGGCTCATCCCGGAGTCGACCGAGCGCGGGGCGCTCGGCCTGATCGGAGAGGATGGCCACGCCGCGCGGCGTTGCCTCGAGCGGTTTCTCGAGCGTCATCAGCTCGAACCGATCGAGTTCCAGGCAGCACGCATTCCATGCTATCGCCACTGGGTGCCGCCACAGCGGCGTCTGGGCGACACCGACATCTACCTGGTTGGGGACGCCGCCGCTCAAGTCAAGGTGACCACGGTCGGGGGGATCGTCACCGGCTTCCGCGGAGCCCTCGGGGTCGCCGAGTCCATTCTCCACGGCCGGACGACGGCGTTGCGCCAGCTCAAGCACGAGCTGGACTGGCATCGGCTGGTGCGCCGTTCCCTCGAGCGATTCAGGCAGTCGGACTACGAACTGTTGCTCGACGTACTGAATCCCGGCACCCACGGCGTCCTCGGCACCCTCACCCGCGATGAGGCGGGCCGGATCCTGACGCGGTTGTGCCTCGCGCAGCCCCGGCTGATTCTGCTCGCCCTGCGGACGCTGGTGCTGCCTCCGGACCGTCCTTCCACCGTCTGACCCCTCGTCGCATCGCGTCGAGGATGTCTCGGGATCCGTCGAGTGCCTTTCCTCGAGCGCGCCACCAAGCCCCTCGTCATCGTCTCCGCCCTGTGGGTGGCCGGGCTCCTGGTGTCCACCCCCATTGAGTGGCCGAACCTGCGATGGGTTGCCGTCGTCGCCTTCGTCGGCTCGTTCGTCGTCGCCAGGCGTTTTCCCAGAGCCACCATGCACGGCTGGCTGCTCTGCACCTACCTGGCTCCGGGCGTCCTCACGCTGCTGCTCGGGGGGTCACGATACTGGGACTTGACCCCCTGGCTCCTCGGACTCCTCGGCACGATCCTGGCGACGAGCGACCCGACCCGGTGGCATCTCCCACTCCCCTGGAGAGTGCCGCTCGTGGCGTCGCTGTTGGTGGTGATGCTCTCCTGGCCGATCATCTGGCTCCGCGAGCTCGACTTCCTTCCGGACATCGTCGGCCGCGCCGACGTGGTGAACAACGGCGCCGGGGTTCCGCCCGACCTCGGGACGCTCTGGGTCTACTGGGTGGCGCTGGTCCACGCCGTGGGCCTGCTCTGGTTCGACTGGCTGACCCATACCTACCCGAAGGCGGAACTCCGGGCGCTCCTGCGACAGGTCGTCCTGCCGTTGGCGTGCAGCTTCGGCGCCAGCCTCCTGATGGCCGGCTACCAGGCGACCGTCGACATCGGTGCCCTCAACCAGGGGTTCTGGGCCGAGATGCGCCGGGCGTCCGGGTTGTTGATGGACGCCAATCCGTTCGGCATGGCGTCCGCGCTGTGGGGAGGGCTCGGAGTCGCCCTCCTTGTCTCCTGGCCGGGGCGCGACCGGGCGCTGACCCCGCGACTGGCCGCAGCCGCCGGCGTGGTGTTGGTGGCGTCCTGGTATGGACTCTGGGTCTCGGGTTCGCGGTCGGCGCTGCTCGCCGGGGTGGTGGTCGTGGTCTGCGTGCTCGCGCGGCTGATGCCCGCCCTCGTCCGCCTGCGCGGCGGCCGCCGCCTGGTGATCATCGCCGTCGCCGTTCTGCTCGCCAGCGGTGTAGCTGTGTCCCGCTCGTCGATGGTGGGGCCCTGGCAGCGGGCCATGGCCGAGGCCCCCACGGCGTCGGTGGCCTCGGTGCGCGCGTTCCTCGTGGAGCTCTGGGAGCGCAACAATTACGGGGCGGCCGCAGTCCACATGATCGCTGATTCGC
The DNA here is from genome assembly GCA_913043805.1 of uncultured Acidobacteriota bacterium. Lineage (GTDB taxonomy): Bacteria > Acidobacteriota > Vicinamibacteria > Vicinamibacterales > UBA8438 > UBA2994. Next base: position 2,403 of record CAJWMX010000288.1, read on the forward strand.
CGATGGTCGGGGTTGGCGTCGGCGCGTTTCATCTGCTGGTGCCCGACGTCGGGCACGAACACCAGCTTGGTCGGATCGTGCCGGACAACGCACAGAACTGGTGGCGACACCAGATTGCCGAGCTCGGGTTGCTCGGGGCGTTCGGATGGTTGCTGTTCTCGGTGATGCTCGGGTGGCAACTGGTCACCGCGCGGGCCCGTTCGGGGGCGGAGCACTCCGCCGCACTGCTGCGAGGGGTGCTTCTCGCCACCGCGGCGGCGTCGCTGCTGGGGATGCCCACTCAGAACCCGGCGCTGACGCTGACCTTCTGGGCGGCGGTCGGCTGGTTCGGCTGTCTCGTCCCGGCGCCAGCCGGCGCCGGGCGGGGAGAGGCGAGGACCTGGGCGGTGGCCTGGGGGCTCGTGCTCGTCCATCTGGGGGCCTTTGCCGCCGAATCATGGACGCACCTGCGCCCACCGCACCGCGCCAATCGCGCCGATTGGGACTACCGCTACGGGATGCACGATCCGGACCCGCATCCCGACGGCGGCACGTTTCAATGGACGGAGGCGCGCGGACTGGTTGTGGTCCCTCTCACCGATCGCTGGATCGAGGTCAGCGCCTGGACCCATCACCCGGACATCGCGGAGCGCCCCGTGGCGCTGCAGGTGTCGGTCGACGGCACACCGCTCATCGAGAGTGTGCGGTCGACCGGCGAGCCGGTCGTGTCGTCGGTGCGCATTCCCGAGAACCGGGTCCGAGTGACCATCGAGGTCGAGGTCGACCGCACATGGAGTCCGGCGGACCAAGGCGAGGCGGACACCCGCGATCTTGGCGCCGGCTTCCGGTGGCGGTTCTTCGATCCCAGCCCTGACTGAACAGGTTCGTCTGGCCGGCGTAAGGGTACGAGGAGATTCAATCCGGGTCGTGGAGGGAGTCCAACCATGGGCATGTGGGAGCAGGCGGTCGAGCTGTTGCGGAACGCCATCTTCGTAGGGGCGCAGGTATTTCGGTGGCGGCATCCTGCTGGTGTCGGCGTTCGTCCGGACGGCGCTCATGCCGTTGACACTGCGCATGGCGCGCGCGGCGGCGAGCCACCAGGCGACCATGCGCCGCATTCAACCGGAGCTCGATGCGATCCGACGACGGTGGGGTGCCGATGCCCAACGTCAGGCGGTAGAAACCCAGCGCGTGTTCGCGCGGGAGGGGGTCTCGCTTTGGTCCAGCATCGGATGCGCGCCGCTGCTGGTCCAGGCGCCCGTGCTGTTCGCGTTGTTCTCGGCCGTGCGCGCGGTGTCGGCGACGGGCGGGCGCTTCTTCTGGATTCCGTCCATCGGTCGGCCCGACGACTGGCTGGCGCTTGGGGTAGCGGTGCTGACCGGCGCCGCGGTGGCGGCGAGCCCGAGCGAGACCGCGGCGCCGCGACTGGCCCTGGTGATACTTCCGGCTGTTATCTCGCTCGTGGCGCTGACCCAGATGCCGTCCGGCGTCGGCCTCTATTGGGGCGCGTCGAGCGTAGGCAGCCTCGCCCAGGCCCTCTGGCTACGCCAGGTACGACCCGAACGGCAGCCTAGCGCACGCTGTTCGAACCATCTGGCAGGCCGTCGGCAACGGGCCTGCCCGGGAGCGCACAGAGCGCCCCACTAGCGCCGCGTGGGGTTTGGGGCGAAGCCCCAAGGAAGTACGGTTTCCTGGCTGGTCGGGGAACCTAGAGTTTTTGGGCGATGGCCGCGTAGTCGAGGAAGGTGAAGAGCAGCGTGTTGAGCTTGTCGACGTTGCGGTTGAACGTCTCGGCGACGGCTCGGAGCTCGTCGCTCGATGGCTCCGGGATCTCGACCGGCGTCAGCTTGGCGGCGTCGTCGGCCGGCGAGCTGAAGACCAGCTCCGGGCGCTGGAACCCGCTGGCTTCAAGGAGAAAACGCAGCGTTTCCGGCGGCAGCGGTCGCGCATGCGTGATGTCTCGCAGATACGGACCGAAGAACGCGGACCATGAATCGACGTTCAGGGTTTCCAGGAGGATGGTCGAGCCTGGTCGGAGCTTGTGGTACGCCAGCTCGAGGAACCGCAGCAGGTAGTCGGACGAGAAGTGCTCGACGACCTGCGTGGCGATGAGTCCGCCAAGCGCCCCGTCAGGCAACCCCTGCAGGTAGCCGACGGCGTCACCCTCGGCGACCTCCAGACCGCGCTCCCGACACGCCGCCACCATGGCCGGGTTGGCGTCGAGACCCCGCGCGGAAATCCCCCGCTCGCCTAGCAGCGCCACGAACTCGCCTCGACCGCACCCGACGTCGAGCACGTCCGTCGCGCCTTCGAAGCGGTCGCCGTATCCCTCCAACCGCGTGGCGATCTCCCCCTCGCTTCCCCGGAACGCCTCTTCGAAGCCGAGA
>CAJWMX010000289.1 GCA_913043805.1 uncultured Acidobacteriota bacterium
AGGCTCGAGGAGCACCATGCCGATCAAGCGGTCGCCGGCGAGCGCATCCGCGATCATGTCGCGATAACGCTGTTCGAAGATGTGCAGCGGACGGGTCGCCCACGGAAACAGCATGACGTCCTGCAGCGGGAAGATCGGGATCGTGCTTGGCAGCACGGTGGGGGCGTACCCGCGGGTGGTGGGGCCCTGCGCCTCGGACGGCGTCGCCGTCGCGAGCAGACCGACGCACAGGATCACGGCCGTCAATCGACCCACGAGCATCTGTGAGCTCCCCGTTTGTCACGCGACCTCGCGTCAGGAGGCTATTCGGTCGCGGGCGTCCGCCAGCGCGAGCGCCAGTCCGGCGCGGGCGCTGAGTCCGTGCGGGCGATACCCGAGGCGTCGCGCCGCACCGTCTCCGAAGAGGCAGGCTATCACGGTCTGGCGGTCGCGCGCGTCGCGGAGCGGGCCCACCACCCTTCGGGTGTAGTCGAGGTCGTCCGGCTCGAGGCTGGGCTCGCGACAGCCGGCGGCCGCCATCGCCTGGCCCTCCTGGTTCAGCATGTCCCCAAGCGTGCCGGCGTAGCCGTGGCGCAGGATGTGAGCCGCCCGGTGTACCGACACCAGGGTCTGCTCGCGGACCAGCTCGGCCGACACGGCCTCGCTACTCCACAGCTGGGTGACCAGCCATCCGCGCCGGTCGTAGGGCCGGCTCTCGAAGCGCACCCCGAATTCGGTTGCGACCCGGTCGGTCCACAGGCCACGCAGGTCGTCGGCGATGACGATGCCCATCCGGAACCGTCCCGCGACGTCGGTGGTCGCTCCGGCCGCGTCCCGCATGGCTGCCTCGCCGACGTCCTCGGCCGCGATCGCCGTGAGCTGGTCCAGCAGGGCCGGGATGTGGTCGTGGCCCATCGGGTTCATTTCCGCCAGCGGCAGCTCGAGATCACCGGTCCGATCCCTGAGTACCCGCAGGTACTCCTTGAACCGCGCGCCCCCTCGCGGCATGTCGTAGAGCGCGCGCTGGGTGGCGACAAGCGGCACCCAATCGAGATCCATGCCCCACTGTCACGCAATTGCAGCCGACCGCGCCGAACGACCTCGGTTCGGTTTCCTGGCGAGTCGTTCGAGTGGCAAGGCGCAAGGAGGGCAATCCTGCCGCATGTTCAGGATTGCTTAGCAATCCGGGTCGGACGCGACCGGATTGCCAGGAGCCAAACCAGGCAGCATCTGACCGACGAAGCAACGCCGCCACGCGCCTGTCTCGCCGAGAAACCTAGCCCATCCAGAAGCCTTTTCGCTGGGTGACCCCGAGCACCTTCCGGCAGTGCTGGCAGAAGTAGATGTAGCGTTTGCCGAGGAAACCGCTGATCTCTCGAAAGTTGACGGTCTGCACCGGCTGGCTGCAGTGCGGGCAGAACGGAGTGACGTCGTCCTGTTGTACGGCGTTGATCATCGTGAAGTCTCCTGCCATCCCCTACGCCGAACCGGCCAGCGGGGGCGGTCGAGGCCGGTCTTGATTCAGTCGCACCCTTCAATACTCCCATTGACTCCTCTTTATTCCCTAAGGGAGTCCAGCGCGGGTAGCGGTCAGCCCGAAGAGCCCGGTGGCGATGGCGTCCTCATCCGACGCCAGGGAGCTATGCACCTCGACCTGTTCCAGATCCGCCTCTCTCAGGGCGGTGATGAGCTCGTCCGTCTCCCAGGCGCAGGTGGACATGGCGTGCCGGTCGACGGTGCCGGCGCCAAGCTCGATGACGTGCCAGCGCTCGGTGGCGGTTCGCGACGCCTCGTCCCAGAACGGCTCGTGGAGCAAGAGGTGGGGACGGGGCGAGAACAGCCCGGCATCGAGCGTCTCCCAGGTGGGGATTCCCTCGCCGGTGTCCCGCACCGATTCGGCGAGCTGGGGCTCGAGGATGAGCGTGCCGCCCGGCGCCAGCGCCGCGGCGGCGCGTGCAAGCAGATCGCTTGCGATCGGCCGTGGGAAGACGTTCAGCTGTCCGAAGAGCAGCAGCACGACGTCGTAGTCTTCGCCGAAGTCCGCAGTCCGAAGGTCCGCTTCTTCGAACTGGCAGTCGAGCACGTTCGCTTCGGCCACCGTCCTGGCGTGACGGATCGCGGCGGGGGCGAAGTCGAGTCCCCGCCCGTGGTGGCCAAGCGCGGCGAGCCCGTGCAGGTAGAGGCCTGGGCCACAGGCCAGGTCCAGTATCCGACCCGATCGCGGACGCACGCGGGCGGCGATGAATCGCAGCTGGGCGTCGATGACCGTCTGCCGACGACTGGCCCGGTCGTGCTCCTGTGACAGGTGCTCGACCAGCACCCGCTCGCTGAAGGTCGGATCCTCCCACGGCAGGTTGTCGCCGTCCTGCCAGGGGGGCGGCGGGATCGCGCGACCGGCAATCGCGGCAAGACCGCGTGGGGCGCTTTCTCTCATGCCGCCGTCTGTCGTAGCCAGCGCGTGACCACGTCGGTGAACGCCGCCGGTTCCTCGACGAATGGCTGGTGCCCGCTCCCCTCGAAGAGGTGGAACGTCGCGTTCGGGAAGCTCGCCGGGATACCGTCCCAGAGGACATGCGGCACCACGTAGCCCGAGCGTCCGTGGAGGAGCAGCGTGAGCATCGTGAGTGCGTCCAGCTCGTGCTCGATGTTCCACGCCGGCGCCAGTGTGCCCATCAGGTGCATGAGCAGGTCCGGACGGGAGATCGCGCCGTCGAACAGGGGCGCCGGGTCGACCGCCATATCATGGAACCGCATGGGGGTCTGCGCGTACATCGTCTGGTCCACGTCCGGGGTCGGCGTCAGCTTCGCCGCGTCCATGAGGAGGCGCCCGAGGTCGTCGTCGGGCCGCAGCTGACGGTTCCAGCCGGGCGACCAGCCATCCAGTAAGAGGCCGTAGGCTGAGCCGGACGGATACGCGAAGGTCCGCACGAAGGTTGGGGCGGATTCCTGCTCCCGCAACTATGCGACCGCGTCGGCGATGGCGTCGGCAGTCGTCGGCGCAGCGACCACCGTCCCGGTGTACTGGGCCAGGCCCTCTCGCAATTCGTCGGCCCGCTCGCCCTCCGCGCCGTCCGGGAAGCGTTGACGGCGCGCCTGACGGAAGGCCAGCGCCCGCCACTCCAGCCGCACCCAGTAGCGGCCGTCCGGTTCCTCGAGATGGGTGTTCGGCGCCCCATCACCATGAGTCCCAGCTCCGACTGCACCCTGTGGAACAGCTCATGGATGAGCAGGCGGCCCCGAGCCTGTGGGTCGTCGGCCGGGATCATGCCCCAGACATAGGCGGACCACCGCTGGTCTTCCCAGCCGACGGGAGCGTTGACGATTCCAAGGAGCTGCGGCCGAGCGGCGTCCGGCGTCGGTTCGCTTGCGGCGAGCGTATCGGAGGCGGCGTCGGCGATGACCATCGGGCCGCAGAGCGACACACCCCACAGACGTCCCGCTTCCCTGGCGCAGAGCGCGTCGGCCTCGGCGAAGTAACGGGCCGCGGTCGTGGGTTCAACCTGAGCGTGGGCGGGCGAGGTGGTCAGCGTCCAGGAAAGCGCGAGCAGACCGACCGGGAGCCACCCTCGGTGCGGCATCAGGCCTCAGCGGGGGCGGTTGAGCGTGAGCACCACACCGAACAGGACGACGCCGGCGGCATCGAGGATCGGCACCGGCAGGCCCGCGACCGCCACCGAGGGCCCGGGCGCGAGGAGCAGCGCGGCGGCGGCGAACATCGCGATCCGCAGGGGAGCCGGCAGGGCCGTCCTCAGCTGACCCGTGATTCCCGAGGCGAAGCACAGCACGCCCAGGACGCCGATCACCACCGGCGCGAACATCGCCGCCGCGCTGGCCGGCTCGCCGGTGGCGGTGAGCATCAGCAACTCCGGGCGATACACGAAGATGTAGGGCAGCGTGAAGCCGACCAGGGCGAAGCGGAACGCCGCCAGGCTGGTCTGCATGATGTTGGTGCCGGCAATGGAGGCGGCCGCGTAGCCGGCCAGGGCCACTGGCGGGGTCACCATCGACATCATGCCGAAATAGAAGATGAAGAAGTGCGCGGCCAGCGTCACGACGCCCAGGTTCTCCAGGACCGATCCGATCAGCGTGGCCAGGAGGAGATAGCAGACCGCCGACGGGAGCCCCATGCCCAGGATGATCGACGACACCATGATCAGCACGAGCGCCAGGAACAGGCTTTGTTCCGCCAGCGGAAGGATCGTGGCGGGTAGACGTGTGCCGATGCCGGTCAGGGTGACGATGCCGATGATGATGCCGACCGAGGCCGAGGCGGCGACCAGCGAGATGACGTCGCGGGCCGACTTGACGAACGCCTTGAAGATGTCGCCCGTCGCCATGCGGGTGCGGGGATGGAACGCGCCGACCACCACGATGGCGAGCAGCGACAGGCTCACGGCGCGGAATGGCGTGTAGCCGACGATCAGGAGTGCGATCAGGGTGCCGAGCGCGGTCACGAAGACCATACCCTCCGGTCGCAGCTCCGCCAGGGACTTGGTCTCGGTCGGCTCGGCGTCGGCCGTGGCGGTTTCGGCAGACACGCTCCGTGCCTGGAAGTGCGTGATTAGGAACAACGACAGGTAGTACAGCACCGCCGGGATCAGCGCGGCGCGGATGATCTGGAGATAGGTCACCCCGGGGATGATCTCCAGCATCATGTAGGCGCCGGCGCCCATCACCGGTGGCATGAGCGCCCCCCCAGAGCTGGCCGCCGCCTGGATGCCCGCGGCGGTCGTCGCCTTGAACCCGGCACTCCGCATCATCGGGATCGTGAAGGTCCCGGTGGTCG
>CAJWMX010000290.1 GCA_913043805.1 uncultured Acidobacteriota bacterium
CGGAAGCACTTCCTGCACAACTATGGCGTCTTCGACGAACAGCGATACTTCGCGCGCGGCGCGCGCGCGCTGGTGGTCGACGTCGGGAACGTACGAGTGGGCATCACGGTCTGCGAAGACCTCTGGTATCCGGGTGGCCCGGGTCAATGGGCCGCGATCGAGGGTGACGCCGAGCTCATCGTGAACCTCTCCGGGTCGCCCTATCACCGAGGCAAGGGGGCCGAACGGGAGCGGATGCTGGCGCAGCGCGCCGCCGACTACGGCTGCTTCGTCGCCTTCTGTAACGCCGTGGGCGGTCAGGACGAACTGGTGTTCGACGGACACAGTCTCGTCCTGGACCCGACGGGCGACGTCGTGGCGCGCGGGCTCCAGTTCGAAGAAGACCTCGTCCTGGCCGACATCGACGCGATGAGCGTCGCCCGACGCCGACTGCACGACCCGCGGTGGCGACAGTCTCGGCCAGGCGCTCACGACCGGGTCCAGACCATCACGGTTTCCGGTCGAACGGGAGAACCGCCGCAGCTCGAAACGCGACCGGCACCGCCTGCGCTCGACGCCAGCACCGAGGTCTACCGCGCGCTCACGCTCGGCACGGCGGACTACTTCCACAAGAACGGCTTCAAGCACGCCGTGCTCGGGCTCTCCGGCGGCATCGACTCGGCGCTGGCGCTGACCGTGGCGGCGGATGCGCTCGGGGCCGATGCGGTGACCGCCGTGTCGATGCCGTCCCGGTTCACGGCCGACATGAATCAGGCTGATGCCTGGGAGCTTGCCGACAACCTCGGCGTCGAGTTTCTCGAGCTGCCGATCGTCGACCTGATGGGCAGCTACGACACCGCGCTGGCCGGACCGTTCGCCAACACCGACCCGAACGTCGCCGAAGAGAATTTGCAGGCACGCATTCGCGGCAACCTGCTGATGGCGCTGTCGAACAAGTTCGGGTGGCTGGTCCTGACCACCGGGAACAAGAGCGAGATGAGCGTCGGCTACGCGACGCTCTACGGCGACATGGCGGGCGGGTTCGCCGTGCTGAAGGACGTGCTGAAGACCTGGGTGTATCGGCTGTCACGGTGGCGCAATCGCGAAACCGAGGTGATTCCGATCCGGATCATCGAGAAGCCTCCGACCGCCGAGTTGCGAGAGCATCAGCTGGACACCGACAGTCTGCCGCCCTACGACCAGCTGGATGCGGTGCTCGAAGCGTATGTGGAGATGGACCGCAGCCCGGAGGAGGTGGTCCAGCTGGGCTTCGATGCCGGGTTGGTGAAACGCATCGTCTCGCTGGTCGATCGCGCCGAGTACAAGCGACGACAGGCGCCGCCCGGAATACGGATCTCGGTCCGCGCGTTCGGACGCGACCGCCGACTGCCAATTACCAACCAGTATCGGCCCCGCTGACGCTCGCGTCGAAAGGTGTCACGGCCCCTGCGTTCCGCTTCCCCTCGCGTCGACAGCGGTGGATAATCGACCCGACTCGTCAACCACTCCAGGAGCAAGCATGAGAGCTCATCGCGCACTTCGCGTCGTCGGCGCGCTCGCCTTCGTGGCGGCGCTGGTCGTTCTGTCGCCCGGCTCGCCGCTACGGGGCGCGGTCGAAGACACGCTCCCGATGGCGGCGCCAGAAGAGGTGGGAATGTCGTCCGAGCGGCTGCAGCGTGTCAGCGCGCTCATGCAGCGGAACATCGACCAGGACCTCCTCTCGGGCACCGTCACCCTGATCGCTCGGCACGGCAAGGTGGTGCATCTCGAAGCGCAAGGCTTCAACCACAAAGAGGCCGGGGACACGATGGCCACCGACGACATCTTCGTCATCATGTCAATGACGAAGCCGATCGTGTCGACGGCGCTGATGATGCTCTACGAGGAGGGGCACTTCCGGCTCGACGACCCAATCTCGCGCTGGCTGCCGGACTACGCCGACCAGACGGTGCGCCAGACGGTTGGCGGGCGCGCCATGACCGAAGGAGCCGCACGGCCGGTCACCGTACGCCATGTCCTCAGCCACACGTCGGGCCTGAGCACGCGTCGCGGCGGCCAGGACGCCCGCCCGGCCACCTTGGCCGAATCCATCGATCAAGCCGCGGACATTCCGCTCGCGTTCCACCCCGGTGACGAGTGGCAATACGGGGCCTCGACCGATTTCGTGGCCATCCTGGTCGAGAAGATCTCGGGTCAGAACCTCCGGGACTTCCTTCGCGACCGGATCTTCGAACCGCTCGGCATGACCGACACCCACTACAACGTGCCCGACGGCAAGGCTGATCGCATCGCCGCCGTCTACCACCCGAGCGGCCCGGACAACCGCATCGAGCTGTTTCGCGCGCCCGGCCCGGACCAGCCAACCCGGTTCTTCGGGGGACAGGCTGGACTGCACTCGACCGCAGCCGACTACTTCCGGTTCCATCAGATGATCTTGAACGGTGGCGAACTGGACGGCGTGCAGCTCTTGAGCCCGCGCACCGTCAACCTGATGATCAGCAACCACGTCGGCGACAAGCTGGTCTACGTCCGCGGACCGGGTTACGGGTTCGGACTGGGCTACGGCGTGGTGATGGATCCGGGCCAGGCCACGGACCATCTGTCGCCAGGCAGCTTTCTCTGGGGCGGCGCTTGGGGCACCGTGGCGTGGGTGGACCCGGTCGAAGACATGCTCGGCATCTTGATGATGCAGATCACGTCCTACCGGCACTTGACCGTCCGACAGGACTTCTCGACCGTGGCCTCACAGGCGATCATCGACACGAACCGGCACAACGCGCCGACGGTGCTGGGGTATCGGACGCTCTACTAGGGCATCAGGCTTTGGGCTTTGGGCTGCGGTAGAGGGACTCGAGCGCCCGAAGCCTCTAGGGTGCCGGCGCCCCCTCCACTGGCTCCAGGGCAATCATCCGCCCTTTCAGCAGACTCCGGATGAACTGGGCAAGGCGCTCGTCGACCGGCTCAACCCGGTCACCGAACTGGTCGCGCATACGCTGGGCGATCTGGGCCAGTGAGGTCTGTCCGTCGCACGCCTGCCAGACCAGCGATCCGACATCATCGAGTCGGATGCGGTAATGAGGGTCGCCGCCGAACCGGGCGACCCACCGAGCGACGCGGGTGGACCTGAGGCGTGGTCTGAGCAGCACGCAGCGGCCCTCTTCCTCGGACCATTCGAGCAAGCGGCGCGGACGCACCGCGGCGAAGTCGACCCCCTCGGTGGCCATCAGCCCGCGCTGGTAGGCCCGGCGTCACCACCCTCGCTGGCGCGCTGAGGCACGTTCACCAGCATGTGGTACAGCACCACGAAGATCGCCGAGCCGAGCAGGGCGCTCTGCATGAACGACGGCAGGACCTGCTCGATGGCGAAGTAGCTGCCGCCGAGCACGACGAACGCCAGCAACACCGCCACCAGCGCTTCGCCGGCGATGAAACCGGACGAGAGCAGCACGCCGGTATTGGTCGCCCTGGTCACCGCCGCCTCGTCGGCACCCTTGGCGACCAACGCTCGGGACAGCATCCAGGCCATCAGTCCGCCCACGAAGATGGCCGAGGTCGAACCGAACGGCAGATACATGCCCACGGCGATCAGCATCGGAGAGGGCGAATCGATCAGAATCAACCCGAGCGCCAGCGCCATGCCGGTCACGACGAGCGGCCACGCCATCTCGCCCCCAACGATGCCTTGCGCCATCAACGCCATCAGACCCGCCTGCGGCGCCGGCAGTTCGGCGCTGCCGATCTCATAGACCCGGTCCATCGCGATCATCGGCCAGATCAGGACCAGCGCGGCGATGACGACGCCGATGATCTCGCCCACCTCCATCTTCCACGGCGTACCGCCGAGGATGTGCCCCACCTTGAGGTCCTGCAACATGTCGCCCGAGATGCCCGCGGCGCAGCAGACCACGCCGGCCACTCCCAGCACCCCCAGGATGCCCCCGGCCCCCGTCACGCCAATCCCCACCATCAGGACGGCCGCGATCAACAGGGTGCTGAGCGTGAGGCCGCTGATCGGGTTGTTGGAGCTGCCGAGCAAGCCCACCAGATAGGCGGCGACCGCGGCGAAGAGAAAACCGAGCGTCATCATCACGACGGTGAGCAGAAACGCGCCCGGCAGGCTGCCGCTGAAGAACCAGTACAGACCGAGCATCGGCAGCGAGAGTGCGGCAATCGCGGCACCGACCTTGGTGAAGTCCAGGTCGAGATTGAGACGACTCACGCCGCCACCACCGGCCTGGGCCCGCTTGATGTCGGTGAATGCCCGCCCGATCCCCTCGCTCAACGAGGTGCGAAGCTTGAAGAGGGCATGGAAGGCCGCCACGATCATGGTGCCGACCGCCAGGGGCCGGATCTGCTTGAGCCACACTTCGTTGCTCAAGGCAGTCAGCGCGGCGGTGTCCGAGGCCTGCGCGACGCTCTCGGGATTGAGGAACAGTCCGAGCGGCACGAGCAGGAGCCAACCCATGACCGCGCCGGCAAACAGCGTCGACGAGATGGCCGGGCCGACAATGAACCCGACCCCGACGAGCGCCGGCGACGCGGCCGGAGACTGCAGGATAAACCCGCCAACATAGGCCACCTGCTGGCCGAGCATGTCGATGGTCGATCGCCCCAGGTTGACGAACGTCGTGGCCGAACTGGCCACTAGCTGCACGCCATTCGAGTTCTTGACGAGTTCCCACGCGCCGGCCAGACCCATCGCCTGAAAGACATACTTGGCGCCGGTCTGCCCTCCCTGGCCCGCCTTGACCAG
>CAJWMX010000291.1 GCA_913043805.1 uncultured Acidobacteriota bacterium
CCGCACGTTTTGCGTACGTGCGGCTTTTCCAGCTCGATGTACCAGTCCGCATATTCGTGCCAGAAGAAGTGATAGAGCCGATCGGCGGCCACATCGAAGCGGAAGGCCTCGAGCGCCGCGTTGACCTCGCCGGCCAGAGCGCTGGCGCGGTGCAGGATCCAGCGATGAATCGTCTCGAGCCCATCGCGGGCCGGCACCTCGGGCTGCTCGTCGAGGTCGTCCGGCAGGTTCATCAACAGGAACCGGGACGCGTTCCAGATCTTGTTGACGAACTGCCGATAGCCGCGAAGCCGACCCTCGGACAGCGAGATGTCCATCCCGGGCGAGGCCAGCGCGGCCAGCGTGAAGCGGAACGCGTCGGCCCCGATGTCGTCCATCACCTCCAGCGGGTTGACGACGTTGCCCCGCGACTTGCTCATCTTCTTGCCCTGCTCGTCGCGCACCAGGGAGGTGATGTAGACCGTCTTGAACGGCACCTCTCCGGCGAACTTCATCCCCAGCATCATCATCCGGGCTACCCAGAAGAAGATGATGTCCAGCCCGGTGATCATCACGCTGGTCGGATAGTAGCGAGCCAGGTCCTCGGTCTTGTCCGGCCAGCCCATTGTGCTGAACGGCCAGAGCCCCGAGCTGAACCAGGTGTCGAGCACGTCGGTGTCCTGTCGGAGCTCGCCGCCGCACGTGCACACCTCCGGCGCCTGCTCTTCGACGTGCACCGCCCCGCAGGCATCGCAGTACCAGGCGGGCACCCGGTGTCCCCACCACAGCTGGCGCGAGATGCACCAGTCATGGATGTTGGTCATCCATTCGAAGTAGGTACGGGCCCAGTTGTCAGGCACGAAGGTCGTGCGACCGTCTTCGACGGCGGCGATCGCCGGCTCGGCCAGCGGCTTGATCTTGACGAACCACTGGGTAGACACCAGCGGCTCGACGACCGTGCCACAGCGGCTGCAGTGCCCGACGGCGTGGCTATGGTCGTCGACCCGCACCAGCTGGCCGTCTTCTTCGAGCCCGGCAACGAGCGCCTTCCGAGCGGCGAAGCGGTCCTGCCCCTCGAAGGGTCCAGCCTCGGCCGTCATCTTCCCGTCTTCGCCGATCACGACGACCTGCGGCAGCTCGTGACGCTGCCCCATCTCGAAGTCGTTCGGGTCATGGGCGGGGGTCACCTTGACCGCACCGGTCCCGAACTCGCTGTCGACGAAGTCGTCGGCGATCAGCGGCAGCTCGCGGTCGACGATCGGCAGCCGGAGCCTCTGTCCAATCCGGTCCCGGTAGCGCTCGTCGTCGGGATGCACCGCCACCGCCGTGTCGCCCAGCATCGTCTCTGGACGCGTGGTGGCCACCACCACGCCTTCGCCCCCGTCGGCTGCCGAATACCGAATGTGATAGAGCTTCCCGTCGACCGGATCGTGGGTGACTTCGAGGTCGGACAGCGCCGTACGGCAGCGAGTACACCAGTTCACGATGTACTTGCCCCGGTAGATCAGGTCTTCACGGTAGAGCGTGACGAATACCCGCCGGACCGCGCGTGAGAGGTCGTCGTCCAGCGTGAACCGCTCACGGCTCCAGTCGACCGACGAACCGAGCGTCCGCATCTGGCTGGTGATGGTGCCGTGGCTCTGCTTGGCCCACTCCCAGACCCTGGCCTCGAACACCTCCCGGCCCATCGCGTGTCGGTCGGTGCCTTCGGCGGCGAGCTGACGCTCCACGACGTTCTGGGTCGCAATCCCGGCGTGGTCCGTCCCCGGCAGCCACAACACGTCGTGGCCGGTCATCCGCTTCCAGCGACTGACCACATCCGGCAGCGTCTGGTTCAGGGCGTGGCCGATATGCAGCACCCCGGTCACGTTCGGGGGTGGTAGCACCATGCTGAACGGCGGTCGTGACGACGACGGATCGGCACGGAAGGAGCCGGTTTCTTCCCAGAACGCGTACCACTTCGGGTCGACCGTCGCATGGTCGAACCCCTTCGAGAGCTCACGCATGGCGTTTCATGGTATCAGCCGCCTCTGGGCGGCTCGGGTTGCGGATGGTGGACGAGGGCGAGGGGTCAGGATTGCTTCAGCCGATCGAGTTCCTCACGCACCAGCTTCTCGGCGACCCGCGCCACCACCTGGGCCACCAGGTCGTTGGTCACGCTGTCGGACAGCCGGTCGATGACACGTTCGGTCACCCGATCGATCAGTGCGTCATCGCTAGCCGGCGACGATGCGGTGGGCCAAGCCACGGCCGGCGACGACGAACCGGTCTCGCCGCGTTCGGCCGCGAGCAGCGCCGAAAACGCGTCGGCCAGCGATGTCGGCGCGGTGCGCCCGGCGGACGCCGCGGGCGCTGGGGCCTGAGGCCTCTTGACCGCCGCCACGGCAGCGGGCACGACCGGCGCGGGCGCCTCCTGCACCGGCGCTGGCGTCACGACCGGCACGGCAGCGGCCAGCGCCACGGGTGGTTCGGGCTCCACGACTGGCGGCGGGGCCGAGGCCGCCGACGCCGGTTCTGGCACGACGGCCACGACCGGCGGGTCCGGCTCGGGGGCCGGCGGGGTCGCCTCGACCTGGGCGGGCGGGTCAACCGGCCTCGGGGGCTCCGGCGCGGGTGCGGCGGCGACCGGCGACGGCGCCTCCGTCAGCGAGGTTGGCTCCACCACGGCCGGCGCCGCGGGCGCCTCGGGCTGGGGCGCCTCGGCCACCAGGTCGCTCAGGTCGTCTTCGATCACGGAATCGGCCGGGGCTTCGGACGCTTCCGGGGCCGCGGGTGGTGTGTCGGCCGGCTGCTCGTCCTCGACCGACAGGGTCTCGAGCGCCCCTTCCAGCGCGCTCAGCGCCCCCTCGAGGGAGTCGATATCCGCGACGGTCTCGTCCACATTCGCCGGCTCTGGCCCCTTGGCTGGCTCCTCGATCGTGTCGCCGGCCTGCAGCCGATCGAACGCCTCGTCCATGCGGTCGAGATAGTCGCCCAGCGGGTCGTCCGACGAGACGGCGTCATTGCCAACCGCCGAGATGCCGGCTGGCGCGTCAGCGAATGCGGGCTCGCTGGGTAAACTCGCCCCGAGCGGCTCCCGTTCGGGCGTGGAGACCGGGGGCGCCTCCTCGGCCGGTGGCTCCTCGGGCTCGGGGTCCTGGGCGGCTACGGGGATCGGCGCCGGCGCTGACGAACGGGCACCGAGCAGTTCCTTGACCCGACTGATGACGACCTGTGGTTCGAACGGCTTGACGAGCACGGCGTCGCACCCGGCCTCCCTGGCCCGGTCGCCATCCACCGGCTCGAAGGCGCCGGTCAGCAGCACGACAGGAATGTGCTTCAGCGACGCGTCCTGCTTGATGTAGGCCGCCACGTCGTAGCCATCACGCTCCGGCATTCCCGTATCGGCCAGGACGATGTCGGGCGGCTCGGACGCGATCCGGTCGATCGCCTGCTGTCCGTCTCCTACCGCGACCACGCTGATATCCTCGTCAGCGAAGGTGAGCTCAATCACCCGCTGAATCGTGACACTGTCGTCGGCCAGCAGAAGCGTGTGTGACATCAAGTCCTCAGGCAGGCACCGGGCGGTGATGTTCTCGGATGAAGGTCACGATGTCGCGCATCGGCGTCCCGGGCTGGAACACGCCCTCGATCCCGATTTCGCGCAGGCCTGGTAGATCCACATCCGGGATGATGCCACCGACCACCACCAGCACGTCGTCAATCCCCTTCTCCTTCAGCAACTCCATGACACGAGGACAGACGTGGTTGTGGGCGCCAGACAAGATCGACAGTCCGATCACGCCAGCGTCCTCCTGGAGAGCGGCGTCGACAATCTGCTCGGGCGTCTGACGAAGGCCGGTATAGATCACCTCCATGCCCTCGTCGCGCAGAGCGCGTGCGATGACCTTGGCGCCGCGATCGTGACCGTCGAGCCCCGGCTTGGCGATAATGACCCGGATCTTGTCCATCTGTCCGCGCGACCTAGCCGCTAACCCTGCATCCGGAACGCAACCAGTTCCCGGACGCGCTCCTCGCCGACCGTCACCGACAGCTCGATCAGATAATCGCCGCGGGGGAACGGAGCCAGCGTGACCGCGGTCTGATGTCCCCCTCCCGGAGCGTCCTCGACCGTCAACGGCACGATGGGCGTCCCTTCGCGGCTGAGCAGCTGCGCCTCCGGCCGAACCAAGTCGCCCGGCGTGTAGGTCTCGAAGCGCACTAGCAACTGGTCCGACCTCCGGAAATAGCGTGTCGCGGTCGGCAGCGGCTCCACTTCGACCGCGAGCTCACGGAACTCGATGGCGTTGGTCGCCCGGAACACGGCCGGGGTGCTGAGCATCAGGTCGACCCCGGTGAAGTCCGGCACAACGACCTCGTCCACTCGCCGATCGATCACGTCGCCAAACTCGTCCTCGATGGCGGCGTTCAACTCCAGTTCCCCCGGGTCGGCCTCGAACTCGGCGGCGGTCTGCCGATCCCCCGGCAGGTCCCCGCGGAAGTAGGCGCCCTGGTCGCTCATCGCCATCAGCATCACCTGCGATGCCGACTCCTGACTGCGGCTCTGGCGCTCGTGCACCGGCTCCCACACGAACTGCACCTGGGTCTTGCCGTTCTCGGCCCGCTTGGTCCCCACCCAGGTCCGAACGAGTCGTCCCCGGGACGGCTCGGCCAGCTGGGTCAACGCCCGGTCGATCTCAGTCGGCACGGGTGGCTTCGGCGGGGCGAGCACCCGCGCCGCGTTCGACTCGGGCAGCGCGTAGGACCCCTTCC
>CAJWMX010000292.1 GCA_913043805.1 uncultured Acidobacteriota bacterium
GGGTTCATGTCGTATCTGATGGCCCACGAGCGCTCTCAGACCATCGCCGCGATCGCGAGCCTAGCTGGCGCCGACCAGACCGAGGAACGCCCGGCTCCCCCCGAGCCCGTACACATCCTCCAGATCCATGGCACCGCCGACGACGCCATCTCCTACGAGCCCGGCGAGTTCATCGGCGGAGGACATCCCGGAGCCGTCGAAACGGTCGAGAACTGGGCCGCTCACAACGGCTGCGCGGTGGAAGGCGTTGACTCCGGCACCCTCGACCTCGAGGCCAATCTGGCTGGCGCCGAATCGACCGTGACCCGCTACACGGACGGCTGCCACCTCGGCGGCTCGGCTGAACTGTGGACCATCCAGGACGGCGGGCACGTCCCTCAGTTCTCGCCCCACTTCAGCCGGCTGGTCATCGAGTGGCTGCTCGGGCACCCCAAGCCCTAATCTGCGCTCCGCGGCGCTCTCCGGCACCATGGTCAAGCAGCTCCTCAAGAAGGTCGTGCCCGGTCGCCTCTGGGCCACCGTGCGGTCGGCTCTGATTGAACTGCCCTATGCGACCTACCGCCCAAGGACCGTCACGCACAACTACTTCGGCCAGAAACTGAACGTCTGTATCGCCGACGGATTGGCCGAGGGCTACTACGACCAGAACGTGCCAGAACTCGAACGGGTGAAGATCATGCCGAAGCGAAAGCTCACCGAAGGAGCACGAGTCTTCGACCTCAGGAGCCACGTCGGTGTGCGGGCCATGGCGCTGGCCAGGTTCGTTGGACAGACGGGTCAGGTGATCGGCGTCGAACCGAACCCCCACTCCTACGAGAGCTGTGTCCGGAACAAAGCCCTGAACGATACTATCCCAGCTCGACTTCCTGCACGCCGCCTGCTCGGCCGAGGATCAACCGATCAACTTCGGCCACGGACAGGTGGATGAACCACGCGGCTGGTTCTTCGAGCGGATCGTCGACGGCATCTCCATCGACACGATGACCGAGCGCTACGGGGCGCCGGACAACCTGTTCATCGACGTCGAAGGGTTCGAGTGCCAGGCGCTCGAAGGCGCCACCGCCACGCTTGAGACCAACCCGGACGTGTTCCTCGAAGTGCACGTGGGCGAGGGGCTCGAGAAGCTGGGCGGCTACCAGACGCCGATCCATCTGTTCCTGCACGACCGCTTCGAATCGGTCACCGTCATCGATCCGCTGATCAAGGCCAAGAAGGAGCAGCACCCGAGCGGCGGCGTGATCCGCCACGTGCGCGGTCTGCTCCACGAGTACGCGCCTCCGTCCCCGCCCGATGGCCTGATCTTTCTGGGATGTCCGCCTCAGGTGCTGGGCGACGCCGACAACCGGAGCGTGCTGGCCGACTGGATCGAACGCACCAAGGTGTCGATCATCGAGTTTCCGACCGAGCTCTACGACCTGCGGATGGGCTTCGTCGAGATGATCAGCGGCCGCGACTTCGTCGTGGACACCTGCGCCAACTTCGACTTCAGCGCCAACCGGCTTCCCCCGACCAAGAGCCCATACAAGCCGTACCTCAAGCGGTCGCTGTTCGTGCTGCGGCCAGCATCCGCGGCCCAGGAGCACGAGGGGCCGAACACCGACCACTCGGCGGACGTGATTCGTGGCGAGATCAGCCTGGCGGACAAGCTCAAGTATCAGTGGTTTCCGGGGCCGTATAACGTCTACGCCCGGCTCCGGAACGCAGGACGCGGCTAGACGGTAGAGTTCTTGCGGATGCAATCCGACGCAAGAACTCAGTAAGGTCGCCGAAGCGCGACGGTCTCGGCGACCGGCGGCTTCAGACGCGAGCGTACATACGAAGGGGCGAACGCATGACGCGCTCGCCCCTTTTGTCGATCCCGGTCGGTTCCGTTCGTTCTAGGGAACCGCTGATTCGTCGACCCAGGCGCTCTTGACGAGCAATGTCGGGTCTGCATCCGCCTTCGGCACCAGCTTCTGGATGCGGCCCTGCTGGTTGTCGGCGCCGTAGAGCACGCCGTTGCTGTCGACGGCGAACGAGTGCATCTCGGTGTAACGACCGTCTCCCTCGCGCGGCAACTGCTGAATCGTCTGGATGTTGCCGTTCAGGTCGAACTTCATGATCGAGGCCCCGTCCTGGCCCACATCGGTCACCCAGACGTCGTACTGGTTGACGATGATGTCGAGCGGCAGGTCGAACCCTGACCAGGTGCCAATCGGCGAGATGTTCGGATGATACCAGGTCGATCGGGTGCTCTCGTTGAACACCTGAACCCGCCGATTGTTCCGGTCCGCCACGAAGATGCGGCCATCGGGACCGATCGCGATGGAGTGGACCACGTCGAAGCGGCCGCGCCCGCTGCCCGACTCGCCACCGAACTCGGTGATGTAGTTGAGGTCGTCGTCGAGAATCATGACCCGGCCGTTGATAAACCCATCGGCCACGAACACCCGACCGTCCGGAGTGAACGCCACATCCTGCGGACCGTTGAGGTGGGTTTCGTCGCTCCCCGCCACGCCCTTCTCACCGAAGGTGTGCAGCAGCTCGCTGCCGTCGTTCGAGAAGACGAAGAACTGATGCTGGGTCTCGTCGATGACCCACACCCGGCGTTCCGGGTCATACGGGCTGATCCGGACGCGGTGGGGACCGGGGCCCTCTCCGCCCTGGAACAGGTGATCCCACTGGTCCCACACTTCGAGGACCTCGCCCGCGGCGTTGACAACATAGATCACGTTCTGGATGACCTTGTACTCGGTCGCCCGCAGCGTGTTGATGTCGATCGAGCCGGCCCAACCCTGGAAGCCGGACGGCAGCGGATCAGGCAACTGGGTCTCACCCCGCTGGAGCACGATGATCCGGTCGTCATTGTCGATAGCCACACCCGAGTTGCCGCCCCAGGCATAGCCGTCATCGGCAAACGCCTGCGGCCACCCGGACGTGATGTCGTAGGCGATCGGCACAGTCGGTGCAAGGTCCCTCAACCGCGGGGGCGGCGGGGGCTCCTGCAGCGACACCGGACCGGTAATGACACCGGCAGCCATCACGACCGACAGCACCAGAATCAGCTTGCGCATGATGAATTACACCTCCACGGCGAGATGACGCGCCTCCCGGGCGCGCACTGGATATCAGGGGTAGATTCTACTGCGACACGCGCCAGACTCAAGCTTTCGTCGCCTGCCAGCGCAGCCAGTGGTCGGCGAGGGTGATGGCGACCATCGCCTCGGCCATCGGAATGAAGCGGGGCAACAGGCAGGGGTCGTGACGCCCCTTGGTGGCGATCGTCGTCGGCTGACCGTCCCGCGTAACGGTCTCCTGGTCCTGCGGCAGACTGCTCGTCGGCTTGATCGCGGCGCGGAGCACGATCGGCATCCCGCTCGAAATGCCGCCGAGCATGCCGCCGTGGCGATTCGACCGGGTCGAGATCGCCGGCGGCTCGCCCTCGGCCCGAAACAGGTCGTTGTTCTGGCTCCCGCACAGCCGTCCCACCTCGAAGCCGGCGCCGTATTCCACCCCCAGCACCGCCGGCAGACTGAAGAGCGCCTTCCCGAGGTCCGCCTTCAGCTTGTCAAATACCGGTTCGCCCAGCCCGGCGGGCACCCCGCTGGCCACGATCTCCGCCACGCCGCCGATCGAGTCCCGCGCCTCCCGCATCTGGTCGATGAGGGCGACCATCTCGGCCGCGCGCTCCGGGTCGGGACAGCGCACGATGTTCGGC
Organism: uncultured Acidobacteriota bacterium; assembly: GCA_913043805.1. Classification (GTDB taxonomy): domain Bacteria; phylum Acidobacteriota; class Vicinamibacteria; order Vicinamibacterales; family UBA8438; genus UBA2994. The sequence goes on from CAJWMX010000292.1 coordinate 3,698, forward strand.
TCCCCGTCAGGAAGCTGTTCGACCATCTCCAGGGTGATTGACGAGGGGTCGGCGACCTCGGCGGTGACGTCTCCGACCTGCCGGACATAACCGACGACCCGGCCGCCGAAGGCGTCCCCGATCAGCCGTTTCGCCACGACGCCCGCCGCCACTCGGACCGACGTTTCACGCGCGCTCGAGCGACCACCGCCGCGATAGTCGCGCCGACCGTACTTCGCGTCGTAGGTGTAATCGGCGTGTCCCGGGCGGTACTTGTCCTTGATGTCGCCGTAGTCGCGACTGCGCTGGTCCTGGTTCCTGATCAGGATGGCGATGCTGGTACCGGTCGTCTCTCCCTCGAACACCCCGGACAGAATCTCGGGCGTGTCGGCCTCGTCTCGCGGCGTGACGATCCGGCTCTGCCCCGGTCGCCGCCTGGCCAGGTCTTCCGCGAAATCGGCCTCGGCCAGCGGCAGGCCGGGCGGGCAGCCGTCGATGATGACGACATACCCCGGACCATGGGACTCGCCCGCGGTCGTGACACGGAAGGTGTGTCCGAACGTATCTCCCGGCATTCAGACGATCTTATCAGCACGGCCGACGGCGCCCCGGCGTCGGGTAGCATGGACGGCATGCCCAGCGCACCGCGAGCGATGCTCTGCACCGCCTACGGCCCGGCGGACACGCTCGTCTTCAGCGAAGCCGACCGCCCCGCCCTCGCTGACGACGAGATACGGATCGGCGTCCATGCCGCCGGTGTGAACTTCCCGGATCTGCTCATCATAGAGGGCAAGTACCAGTACAAACCGAAGCCCCCGTTCGCGCCTGGCGGCGAAGTGGCGGGCGAGGTACTCGAGATCGGCGCCGAGGTCACGGGGTTCGCCGTCGGCGACGCCGTCATCGGCATGTGTCGCTACAACGGGTTCGCTGAAGAGACGGTCGTCAAGGCCGACCGCTGCATCCAGATGCCGGGGTCGGTCGACATGACGGTCGCGGCCGGGCTGGCGCTGACCTACGGC
>CAJWMX010000293.1 GCA_913043805.1 uncultured Acidobacteriota bacterium
CCACCGCCTCGTTGTAGGCGTCAAATGCCTGCTTCAGGTGTGTCGGTGACACCTTCGCTCCGGGGGTCGTGAATAGCCGCATCATCAGCGCGTTGAGGTCCTGGGCCAACGCAAAGACCATACGCGCCGCCTGGTCGGGGTATTCGCTGGTAAAGGCGCCCTCGGCCACCCCGTCGCGGACGATCTGGGCCAGCACCGGGGCCATCCGGTCCTGGGTCTGGCTCGTCATCCGATCCCGGATCGCGGCATTACCCGGCTGCACCCACATCGGCAGCAGGGCCGCCCAGAGCCGCTTCCGCTCGAGCTTCAGGCTGCTGCTTTGAGAGACGAGCGTCATCAGCTTCTCGGGCGCCGACAGCTCCAACCCTTCGAGACGGCGTTCGAGCTCGTCACACAGGTCGCCGCCCAGAGTCTGGATGAGCGCCTCGACTAGGTCCTGCTTCGACTCGAAGTAGTGGTAAAACGCCCCCTTCGACTGACCGACGTCGTCCAGCACGTCCTGCACCGTCATCTGCTCGTAGCCCTTGCGTTCGAGCACACGGGCGGCTGCTTCGAGGAAACTCCGCCGCCGCTCGGCGTGCGCCTCCATATCGACTGTCCTCGCCATCATCATCGGGGGCTCTTTAATTAATAAACCAACCGTCGGTTTATTTTCTTTCGCGGAGCGGCACAGATCAATCGGAATCGACCGCGCGCTCAGAACGGCCCGCCAACTCGACCAGAAGCTCGGGCTGGACATTGCGTTTGACGGTGCGGCGATCGAGCTCCAGGCGACGGGCGGTCTCCTGGTAGCTCCCCGTGCGCGCATAGACGTAGGTGCAATAGCGACTGACCAGTTCGGCGGCGGTCAACGGACCGTCGCGAAGCTCGTCGTCGAGTGGGTCGACGGCGGGGACCGGCTCGGCTCGCGGGCGGTACCGACGACGGACCAACACGTTCCGCACGCACTGCTCGACCTCCCGGACGTTGCCTGGCCAGGGGTAGTCCTGCCCCAGATCGCGCGCCGCGATCTCCAGCACCTCTGACGCGAGCAGCTCCGCCTCGTCGTCAACCACGACCCGCTCCGACACGAACCGGACGAGCGTCGACAGCTCGTCTGGCGAGTCCCTCAATTGCGCGTGGAGCGAGGGCGTGACGATGAGGTCGGCACACAGCCGATAGTAGAGGTCCTCACGAAAACGCCCGGCCGCGATCTCGGTGTCCAGGTCGCGGTTGGTGGCCGCGATCAGCTTGCCTTCGAACCGACGCTCGGTTGTTTCTCCGATCCGCTGGAGCTCACGGGATTGCAGCACGCGGAGCAGCTTGACCTGGATGGCGGCGTCGAGCTCGCCGATCTCGTCGAGCAGCACCGTGCCCAGCGGCGGACACGCCTCGAGCCAGCCGACCCGGTCCTCAAGCGCCCGGTGAAGGCGCCCTTTCGATGGCCGAACAACTCGGACTCGATCAGCGTGGGAGACAGCGCGGACAGGTTCAGCGGATGAAAGGCACCGTCGAGATCGCCGGCGAACGTCTCGCGCTCCGGATCGAACGGCACGTACCTCGACAGCCCGATGGCGCGCGCCACCAGCTCCTTGCCCGTGCCGGACAATCCCACCACGAGCGTGGTGACGTCACGCATGTGCCGGTAGAGCGACCGCCGGTAGCGGCGCATGTCGTGGGTGAATATTGATTGCCACACCGACGCGCGCAGTTCGGCCGCCGGACGCGAGGCGCCGATGATGTGTCGAAAGATGAGACCGAACGCGCGCCGGATCTGAAAGAAACAGGCGAACAGGTGGGGCGCGTCCAGCCCGTCGGGAAACGATCGCGACTCGATCCGCAGGAAGTGTGCGACGTCGCATTGAAACCGGTCATAGCAGCGGACCCGACGTCGGGCCGGCGTCGGGTCGACGTGCAGGTGGTACAGCTCGTCGGCGTAGCGTTCAAACAGCGTGTGCACCACCAGGTCGGCGTAGAGCCCCAGTTCGGTCTCCGACACCCTTGTCCGCCCCAGCAGTCGAACGCGCGCATCGTCCACCAGACGCTCGGCGACCGCACCGAGCTTCGACATGACGGCGGCGTCGCCCGGGCCGACACGGTAGCTCCAGACCGTCCCGTGCGGCTCGTAGTCGTCGCCGAGGATCTCGCGCTCGCGTTCGACGAAGGCCGGATCGAACGGGTTGCCGTAGGTAAGGGCCGCGAGCGCGTCGACGCGCCCACGTTCTTCAGACGGGAAAAGAGGCATTCATTCAGTGCACACACTTGAACACTGAATGATCTCTAATTGAACAGAAGAGCGATCTAGCTCAGAAAACGACTCAGGGAGCCACGGTACCGCTGAACTCGATGGTGATCTGAGGACGAACCCTGAGCATCCCGAGCATGACAGTCGGCGGCTCGACTCCGTAGTCGGTCATATCGAGGCGAACCTCGCCCTCGATGGTGGCGCCAGCCCCAAACTCGGTCAGCGTCATCGGCACGGCGACGGTTTCGGTCGTCTCCAGGATCGTGAGCGACCCGGACGCGGTGGCACCAGCAGAGGTGACCTCGTAGCTGTCCATCTGGAAGGTGATCTCGCCGAACTCGTCTGGCCGCATCGCCTCCAGGAGGTGCTCGGTCATCTCCTCGTTCGGGCAGGTGAACTCGGCCACCGGCACCGTCAGCGTGACGCCCTGCACGCCCGACGAGAACCCGGTGGCGGCGGCGCCGCCGCCCGCCGTGACCGCCGCGGTGCCACTCACCTCGCAGGTCCAGCCACGGATCGTGGAGTTGCCGGAGACGGCAAAGTCGACCGTCTGGGCCGACGCGGTCGCCGCCACGCCGAGGACGATACCGAAGAAGACCAACACGCGCGTTACGATGCTCATAGCTCCCTCAGAGTCCAAAGCCCATGCGGCTTTCGCGCATCATGATGGGGTTCGGGCCTTCCATCACCATCCGCGAGGTGATCTGGTCGATAGCGGCGGTCCGGGTCTGTCGCATCGCGATCCGCAGCTCATCGTGCAGCAGGTCGATGACTTTCGACACGCCGTCTTCGCCAAAGCCACCCAGACCCCACACATACGGGCGGCCGATACCGACGGCGTCCGCTCCGAGCGCCAGCGCCTTGAAGATGTCCGTGCCCCGGCGCACACCGCTGTCGATGAACACGGGCACGCGGCCACGCACGGCCTGCACCACCTCGGGCAGTGAATCAATGGCGGCCCAGCCACTCGACTCGGCGCGGCCACCGTGGTTCGACACGAAAATGCCATCGGCACCCGCATCCACCGCCAGTTCGGCCTCCTCGGCCGTGACGATGCCCTTCAGCACCAGCTTCATCTGAGTGATGTCGCGCAGCCGCTTCACATAATCCCAATCGTAGGGGTAACGCTCGCCCCGCGGTCCCTCCAGGCCCGCGCGCATCGGCCGCTGGTAGCCCGGCTGGTGGTTGTGACAGAGCTGACAGACCTCGCCCTCGTAGCCGTCGCCCTGCAGGGTTCGTCGCACGAGCTCGCGGTTGCTCCCACCGATCAGGTCAATCGTCCAGACCAGCACAGGACAACCAGCCGACTCGACCCGCTCGATCACCCGCTGGTTCACGTTGAAGTCGGGCACGGTGTAAATCTGGAACCAGTGCGGCTCGCCGCGCGCTTCCATGATCTGGTCATAAGACTGCGAGCTCGAGTGCGACTGCATCTGGAGGATGCCGTGCGTCCCGGCTGCGCGGGCCGCGCCCGCCTCCCCCTCGGTGTGATACGCCTCGTTGGCCGCGACCGGGCAGAGGAACAGCGGCGAGTCGAACTGCTCGCCGTAGAGCTCGGTGCTCAGATCCGGGTTGTTCGCGGAAGGACCCAGACGACGCGGCCGGATGATCCGACGCGTGAAGCCCTCACGATTGGCATACCGCGTCTCGAAGTCGTCGACGCCGAGATGCAGATAGTCCCAGTGCTGCGGCAGGTTGTTCGCGTGGCAGACCCGTTCGAAGTCCCAGACGTTGATCGCATCATCGACCGACTCGATCAGCTGCCCGTTGAACTGGCCATCAATAGCATCCGGCAACTGCTGCGCCTCAGGCGCCTGCCCCAGCCCGGGGTACTCCTGGCGCGAAGTCGCCAGCGGCATCTCGACCCCGCACTTCGCGCAGGTGGCCGCCGGCGCCGCGGCGCGACGCTCCGCCTCGTTGGCCAGCGCACGCTGCCAGCTGGCCGGGAGTCCCGCGGACGCCAGCCCCAGGAACGGACTGGCCGCCAGAAGCTTGAAGAGCTGCCGCCGGCTCGCGCCTTGGGCGCTGAGGGGTCGATCCGATCCTCGTCGCGTCATGTCCATTCTCCTGGAACGTACCCGGGTGTTCTCGTACCGATTCCGATCGCGCAAGTGTAGCCGAACGGTCCCCGATTGCAACCGCGCCGCCGGCGCCGCTTTACCGGAGTCGCAGCTCGGAGACGCACTCGACGTAAGAGCTGAACGGAAACATGTCGAACGCCGTGCACCGCTCGACCGTGTAGCCCGCCGCACCGAGCTGCCGCAGGTCTCGCGCATGGGCCTCGGCCGAGCAGCACACGAGGCACACGCGAGCCGGTCGGAGTGCTCCCAGCGCTTCGTTCACCGCCTCACCGCACCCGGCGCGTGGAGGGTTGGCGATCACGAGATCTGGGGATCGCGAGTGCGCCGTCGACAGGTAGGCGCCGGCCTCGGCCCGCACATAACGGGCGGTACGGCCGAGCCGCGT
>CAJWMX010000294.1 GCA_913043805.1 uncultured Acidobacteriota bacterium
CCTGGGGACGAATTACGGCGATCGACATGAACACGGGCGAGCTCGCCTGGCAGGTACCGCACGGCGAAGCGCCGGACAACGTCCGCAACCACCCCCTCCTCGAGGGGCAGGACATCGGTCGCACCGGCTGGCCGGGTCGCATCGGCGTGCTGGTGACCAAGAACCTGGTGGTGGCCGGCGAGTCCGGCTTCTACACCACCGAAGAGGGTGAGCCGGGCGCGATGCTGCGCGCCTACGACAAGGCCACCGGAGAGGAAGTGGGCGCCGTCTACATGACCGCCCCGCAGACCGGATCGCCGATGACCTACGAGGTCGACGGCGAGCAGTACATCGTGCTGGCGACGAGCGGCGGCGGGCAGTCGGGCCACCTGCTGGCCTACAAGCTGGCCGAATAGCTCGAAGGGGTGCTCCCACCATCTCATGGTGGGGGCGCCGACCTTCTTCGGCCCTACCCGCCCTCGACGGTGAATCGGTCGACGACCACGCCGTCGATGTTCTTGAAGTAGCCGCTGCCCCAACGGCGGTCGCCCTTAGAGAACAACCGCAGGAACAACACGCCTGGGCTGGCGTCCTGCTCGCTCGTTTAGGTGCTGGCCGAGTTGGGCCTGGATGATGCGAACCGCAACCCGGATCGAAGCGACGGTGAGGTCCTGGAGATCGCCTTGCAGATGGAGCGTCAGGTAAACACGCTGCTCGCGCTGGCCCGCTGCGACTCCGCCGCGGTCTCGCCCGCAGTCGAGGACGTCGAGCTCGACACCCTCGTGGACCGTGCGTGGCGTCCACATCGGGCCACGGCTGACCGGCGCCTGGTCGACGCCAGCTTCCATCTTCAGGAAGGGGCCATCGTCAGGACCGACCCGGGCCTGCTTCAGGCCATCATCGGCAACCTCCTCTCGAACGCCGCGGTCCACGCCGCACCCGGATCCCGGGTCGAGTGTGAAGTGGTCGACCGCGACGGTCAGATCGACTTCCGTCTCTCCAATGCCGCGGGTAGCCTCGAGACCACCGACCTCCCGAAGCTGTTCGAGCCGTTCTGGCGCAAGGATTCCGCGCGGTCGGACGGCACACATACCGGGCTGGGACTGGCGCTCGTCAAATCGTACGCGGCGCTGCTCAAGCGGCAAGTGGACACGACGCTCAGCGAGCCCGGCCTCTTCACGGTCTCGTTCTCGATGCCGGCCGTGTCGTGAACGTGCCCGCGATCACCACCAGGTTCGTCTCAGCCAACGGGCTCGACTTCGAGCTGGAGGAATCCGGGCACGGAGACCACCTCGCGCTCTGTCTACACGGCTTCCCCGAGTCGTCCTTCGCCTGGCGGCACCAGCTGCCCCTCCTGGCCGAACTCGGTTATCGGGCCTGGGCACCGAACCTGCGTGGCTACGGACGCAGCAGTCGGCCGGCGGAGGTAGAAGCGTATCGCGTCGAACGATTGGTCGAGGACACCGCCGCGCTGATCGACCTGGCCAGCCCCTCACGGACCATCCTCATCGGCCACGACTGGGGAGGCGGCGTCGGTTGGATGACGGCGCTCACCCGAGCCCGTCCGCTCGACGGGCTCGTGATCATGAATGCGCCGCATCCGCTACGCTTTGTCGAACAGCTGTTCCGGTGGCCGCAACTCCGGCGCTCCTGGTATGTCTTCGCGTTCCAGATCCCCTGGCTCCCCGAACGACTGCTGGCCCGTGCCGATGCGCGCCCCGTCGCGGATGCGTTCCTCGACATGGCGGTCGACCGGTCACGCTTTCCGCCTGACGTGCTCGACGTCTACCGACACCAGGCCCGCCTTCCGGGCGCGCTGACCGCCATGGTCAACTACTACCGGGCCAACCGCCACATCCTGCAGACCCCGCGTGACGCACTGGCTCGCCCGATCGACATCCCGACCCTCATCGTGTGGGGCGAGGAGGATTCCGCGCTCGGGATCGAGCTGCTGGACGAACTGGAACCGCTCGTGGAGGACCTCACGGTGCGTCGCCTGCCCGGCGTGTCGCACTGGGTGCAGCAGGAGGCTCCCGAGCAGGTCAATGCCGTGCTGGCGAGCTGGTTGCGGCGGTTCGACCCGCGGCCGGCATATTCGGCCTGATCCGGGGTCAGTCGTCGCGGGGCTCGGGAGGTTCACCGTCGGTCCGAGACTCGTCGTCGGTGGTCGGTTCGACCTCCCGCTCGGTCCGCAGCAGGATGTCGTGCGCCGCGGCCACCATCGTGACTAGCGGCAGCTCGCGGGGAATCCGCTCGACCGGATCGCCGAACGGGTTCAGCAGGCGCATCCCCTCCACCTGAAGCGGCAGAAACACGATCGTGGCGTCCGCCGACCGCTCGACCACGGCGTCGGCGTCCACCACCGGGACGATCTCGGCCTCGATGCGGCGCTCCTCCAGGCGGTAGCGCAGATTCGCCGCCACCTTCTGCTCGCCCCCCGCCGGCGCTGGCGCCAGGAGCCTGAGGTCGGCGTCCTCCCAGGTCTCGGTCCGGGTCATCAGATACGCAAAGAGCAACGCCAGCCGCGAGGAATCGTCCTCGGACCACCAGACGTCGATCCGTCGCTGCTCCTCGGGAGTTTCGGCGAGCCGGAGCCAATCATCCTCACCCGCGTCGAACACCACCAGGTTGTGCCCGAGAGACATCGCTCGCTGGAGCAGCCGGCCAAACCGGAGCGTGGGCGAGATGGTGGCGCCATCTTCGTACTCGAGCCAGTTCACGGCCACCGTGTTGGCCCGGATCGGCCCCACTCCCCACGACTGGAGCAGCGTCATCGCAGCCACCGGAAGGTCGGGCGCGGCCAGCACCAGTGGGTAGGCGTCGAGCCGTTCGCGGTCGAGCTCGGCACGAAGCTTCGCCTCCGCCTCCCGGCGCGCCGCCTGCACGGAGGTCGCTCCGCTGTCACCTTCGACCAACTGCACGGCGGTGATGAGGCCGGTTCCGCCACTGATCCACGAGGCCAGCTTCAGCATCGGCCCGCGGCGCTTCTCGGTGTCAGTGAACAGCAGAATCTGAGGTTGCCAATCAACCGGGCTCTCCTCCTGGTCAGCCAGTTCTCGAAGCCCCTCCTTGACCTTCTGATAGCGATACGCCCGCCGGCTGTCACGCCAGCGGGTCGGCACCGCCGTCCACCGCAGGTACTGATAGCCGGCGAACAGCAGCGCCACCGCCACCGCAGTGGCCGCCGGGTCGATGGCCAGCATGACCGCCCCGCACATGAAGGTGCCGAGCAGACTGGCGCGCGCGTCGTACCAGCGGAACCGCGGCCGAAATGAGGGGCTCGCCCCGGTCGCTTCTACGTAGGTGGCGTAGTTGAGCAACCCATAGGAAATCAGGAAGAACATCGACACGACCGAGGCGATGGCGTTGAGGTCGCCGACGACGATCGTGACCAGGGCGATGATGCCGGTCAGCACCACCGCGCGACGGGGATTGCCGGTCGTGGCGTCGACCGCAGCGAAGGCGCCCAACCCCTTGAACAGGCGGTCGGCGGCCAGCGCCTGCAGAATGCGAGGCGCGCCCAGAAACGAGGCCAGCGCCGAGGAGAGCGTGGCCGACAGCACGCCCGCGGCGATGAGCCAACCGATGGTGGCGATCCCGCTCATCGCTTCGTAGTTGCCGGCCAGGTCCGCGAGCGGTAGCGCCGCGGCGAACATCACGATGGCGGCCCCGTAGACGACGGTCGAGAGCCCGACCGCCAGGAAAGTGCCGGTTGGCAGACTGCGCGAGGCATCCTTCAGATCACCAGACATGCTGACGCCCTGGGTGAACCCGGTCACCGCCGGAAAGAAGATGGCAAACAGCGGCCAGAACTCGACCTCGACGTCGGGGTCCGCAAACAGGTTGGCCTGGAGCTGCTCCGGGTCGAAGGCAGCGTAGGCTCCGAAGAAGAACGACGTCAGCGCCGCGATCAGGATGACCATGATCACGTACTGGAACCGCGTGGCCAGATCGGCACCGGCGTAGGCCAGACCGAAGAGGCCCATGGCCGCCACGGCAGCCGTGCCCTGCACCACCAGCGCTCCCCCACCAGTCAGCGCCGCCACTCCCTCGCCGAACCCGACACAGTAGAAGGCCACCGAGATCGCCTGCGCCAGGTAGAGGAGCACACCGAGCGCACCCCCATACTCGACGCCGAGCGAGCGCGAAATCAGATAGTAGTCGCCGCCCCCTCGCACCTTGCGATTGGTCGCGATGGCCGAGAGGGACACGCTGGTGTTGACCGAGATGAGCGTCGCCAGCCCAAGCATGAGCAGGGCCGAAAGAAGCCCCGCCCCGCCCACGACGTAACCCAGGCGTCGGAACAGGATGATGCCGAGGATGGTGAGGATGCTAGGGGTAAACACGCCCCCGAAGGTGCCCAGGAGACGCTTCTGCGCCCCGGTCGTCGTCTGCTCTTTGGGGTCGGACGCTGCCATGGCCGGACGGCCATCATAACAGCGGCGCACCGCCTCCCCGGTCGGCTAGAAGGTAAAGCGGGCGGTCGTGTAGAGGTTGTCGTTCCGGTCGAATTGGCCGAAGAACGTGTGCTAGTGCGCCCCAGCGAAGAGGTTGGCGCCGACGGCCATCCACACCTCATCGGTCACGGCGTGTCTGAGCTCTGGATTCAGATAGAAATCCTCCTCGTTGGGGCTGCCCCAGAAAAACACGGACACCTGGCTGGCCTGGTAGTTGAAGGTGCGAGTCAGCCGAGCTGTCAGATTGTGTCGG
>CAJWMX010000295.1 GCA_913043805.1 uncultured Acidobacteriota bacterium
TGTCGACGAGGGTCGGCGCGGCGGGGAAGTCGTAGTCCCACACCCCGTGGTGCACCGCCTGGAAGTGCCAGACCAGCTCGCCGGTCTCGGCGTCGAGACAGACCAGGCTCTCGGCGTAGAGGTTGTCGCCGGGGCGGTGACCGCCGTAGTAGTCGCTGGTGGGGGTCGACAGCGGAATGTAGACGTAGCCGAGCTCTTCGTCCGCGCTGGGCGAGGCCCACATGTTCGTGTTGCCGGTGTACTCCCACGAGGCTCGGTCTTCGTTGATCGCCGACAGCCACGTCTCGTTGCCCGGCTCGCCTTCTTTCGGGATGGTGTGGAAGATCCAGCGCTGCTCGCCGGTACGCACATCGAACCCACGGATGTCGCCAGGCGGCATCTCCTTGAGCGCGGCCATGGTGTGGTTGGTGATGTCGCCGATCATCGAGCCCACGACCACGATGTCGTTGACCACGAGCGGTGCCGACCGCCACCGGAAGCTGTCCACGCGCGGGTCGTCGTAGCCTTGGATCAGATCGACCGCTCCGTTGTCTCCGAAGTCGGGGTAGCGGGTGCCGGTGGTGGAGTTCAGGGCCACGAGCCGCGATCCGAGGATGGCGAGGACGCGGGTGTCGCTGCCGTCGGTCCAGTAGCCGAGTCCGCGCACCGCCGAGCCTCGGGGAGGCGGGCCGCCGTCCGGTGACGGCAGCGGTGCGCCATGCCAGAGGAGCTCACCGGTCGTGGCGTCGAGGGCCGCCACGTGGCCCAGTCCGGTGCTGATGTAGAGGCGGCCGTCAGCCATCAGCGGCGTGTTCTGCGACGCGCTGGGCGCGTCGCGGGTGCTGTCGCCTCGCGTGCCGTCGGGCACGGTCGACTGGCGCCAGACGACCTGGAGGTCGTGCACCGTGTCGGCGTTGATCTGGTCGAGCGGGACGTACTTGGAGCTCGCGTGGTCAGCGGCGTAGGCGCGCCACTCGACGTCCTGGCCCGCGGCCGGGGCTGCGCCAGATGCGATCAGGAAACCGACGACGACGGCCGTTCCGACTCTCGTCCCTGGGCGTGTGCGCATGGTGACCTCGCTCCCGGATAGCGCCGATGTGTCAATCAGTGAGAGGTGTCGTTCTCGAGGAGTCTGGTGTGTGTCTGTCTGAGAGCCCGCTTGAGCACCTTGCCACTTGGATTCTTCGGCAGCGTGTCGGCGATCACCACCTGCTTCGGCACCTTGAATCCGGCCAGGTGGGCGCGGCAGTGTTCGGTGACGTCCTCGGCACTCACCGTCTGGCCGGGCCGCGGTACGACGACCGCCACGACCGCCTCGATCCAGTAGGGATGCGGCAGCCCGATCACGGCGACCTCCGAGACCGAGGCCAGGCCGTAGATGGTCTCTTCGACCTCGCGGCTGGCCACGTTCTCGCCCCCCGACTTGATCATGTCCTTCTTGCGGTCGACCACCGTGATGTAGCCGTTTTCATCGACCGTGGCCAGGTCGCCGCTGTGGAACCAGCCGCCGGCAAAGGCCTCGGCCGTCCGCTCCGCGTCGTTGTAGTACTCGCTGAGCAACTGGGGCGATCGGTGCACGATCTCGCCCGTCTCGACCGGCGCCACCTCTCGGCCGTCGTCGTCGATGACGCGCGTCTCGACGTTGAGGGCGGCTCGTCCAGCCGACCCCGCCTTGCTGACCTGGTCGGACGGTTGCAGCACCGTGGCCAGCGGAGCAATTTCGGTCTGGCCGTAGAGATTCCAGAAGCGTGTCTGCGGAAGTCGTTCGCCGAGCTCGGCCAGCACCTCCACCGGCATGATCGCGGCGCCGTAGTAGCCCTTGGTCAGCGACGACAGGTCGGTCTGATCGAACAGCGGTGATCGCAGCAGGCTGATCCAGACTGTGGGGGGAGCGAAGAACGACGTGATCCGGTGTTGCTCGACGAGCGGCAGTACCACTTCGGGCGTCGGTTGCGACACGATCACGCCGCTGGCGCCAAGGTAGACCATCGGGCCGAGGAACACGTCGAGCTGCGCGCAGTGGTAGAGCGGCAACGCGTGCAGGATGACGTCGTCCGGACGCATGTCGCCGTCGACGATGCAGCTGACGTATTGCCAGATCACGGCGCTGTGGGTCAGCACCGCGCCCTTGGGGCGCGACTCGGTTCCGCTCGTGTAGATGATCTGGGCGACCGCGTCCGACGACAGCTCGACGTCCGGTTCCCGGGTGGTGTCGCTGACGAGGTCGACGAACGCGGTCCACCCTTCGCCAGGCTCGGCCCTGGCGTCGTCGGGGAGCAGGACCAGGCGCGGCGACGTTGCGCCGGCGGCCGCGGCGCCCGTTTCCGCGAACTCGCCGCTCGCGCAGAGCATCGATGCCCCCGAGTGACCCAGGATGTAGGCCACCTCCTCGCGGTTGAGCATGAAGTTGATCGGCACGAGCACGGCGCCGAGCCGCGCGATCGCGAATCTCAGCGCCGCGAAGTGCTGGGAGTTGCGGGAGAGCAGCGCCACCCGGTCGCCGGCGGCGATTCCGTGCGCCGACAGGCCATGAGCCAGCTGAGTGCAGAGTCGGTCGAACTCCGCGTAGCTCCATCTGGTGTCACCACAGACGAGCGCCTGTTTCTCGGGCCACCGTGCGGCGGTCCGCCGCAACAGGTCGCCGAGCGTCTGGCGATGGATGACGCCGGGAGCCGTCACCTGAAGATCTCCTGCATCACGCGATACGAGGCATCGTCCATCCCCAGTCGCGTGTAGGTGGCCTGTGCCGGAGCATTCTCCACCTCGACATACAGCCGCAGCCCGACGACTCCCGGGGCTGCTTCAGCCAGTTGCTGCAGGTGTCGGTAGAGGCTGGCGAATACACCGCGCCGCCGATGGTCGGCGTGGACGTAGACGCTCTGGATCCACCAGATGTCGCCATTGCGCCAGTCGCTCCACTCGCGGGTGTGCATGATCTGGCCGACGACGTCGTCATCCATACACGCCACGAAGTAGCGGCCCTTGGCCGGGTCCCCGAGTAGCGCTCGGACACCGTCGCGGAGGGTGTCGCGGTCGAGCGCCGTGTCCTCGGTTTCCGACGCGATCCGGGCATTGAAGTCGACAATGACCTCAAGGTCGCCGATCGTAGCGGGACGGATCGTGAGCTTGGACATGATGAGGGGCAACGATACCTGATCAGTCGGGCGGTTCGTCGTTTTCCGTGAAGGATCGGGGGAGCACGAGTAGTACCCGTGTGAGGGCGGGAAGGACAGCCCAATGAGACCCTCGGGGAGTGAATGATGAGACTGTTCAAACGAATGCGGATGGTGGCCGTGGCACTGGTGATGGCGGTCGCCGGTCACGGCGAGTCTGGCGCTGGGTTTCGCAGGAGGCGATCCGCGACCTGGCAGGGGGAGAGCGGCCGGCCGACGAGACCATGGCGGCGCGGGATGATCGTGCGGCACTGCGAGCCGCGGTTGACAAGCTGCCCCAGGACCTGCGGGCGGTCGTGGTGCTGACCGAACTCTCGGACCTGACCTATCCGCAGATCGGCGAGGCACTGTCGATTCCAGCCGGCACGGTAGGATCTCGGCGGAACAGAGCCTTGAAGCGTCTGCGAGAGATACTGGAGAAACCTGGCGATGACTGACCCGGACGAGCCCCTCTTCGTCACCCTCGAGCCGCCCCGGGACGGGTTGGCCGGTCTACGAGCCCGCCTCGACGCCGAGCGCCGGCGTCCCCGGCGTCGCCGCTGGCAGGTCGCTGGAGCGAGCGCGCTGGTCGCGGGGCTGATCGTGGTTGCGACGATAGCCCGACCTGCGCCTCAATCCCCCCTCCCGGTCGAGCTGGACCTGCTCAGAATGGCCGTAGGACAACTCCCACCCCCGACCGAGGTGGTCACGCTGTCGCCTGACGCCCAGGCCACCACGGCGCTCCAGCTCGTGCCGACAGGGAACGAGAACGTGGTGCTGTATCTGGTGGGTTCAGTAGCGGGAGAAGAATGACGTCCGCTACTAGGCTTCAGGCTACGGGCTCCAGGCTTCAGGAGCTCGTCGTCTCCACCGCTCCAGAATCTGTAGGGCGGGACTTCAGTCCCGCCCCCGTCGGCGTGGCTGAAGCCACGCCCTACAGAATCCGTTCGAGCGCCCGAAGCCTGTAGCCCCCGCAGACGCTGGCGGCGAGCAAACCGACCGCCCTACGGCTGCGGGACGAGCCCCGGCAGCACATACGCAAAGATCATCGTCACCACGCCCATGAACAGGGCCAGCGCGATGCTGTGCTTCAGGGTGATCCGGAACAGCCGGCCTTCCTCGGACGAGGCCATCCCGGTGGCGGCCACGGCGACGGCGATGCTCTGCAGCGAGATCATCTTGCCCATCACGCCGGTGGCGGCGTTGGTCGAGGCGGTCAGCACCGGGTTGAGACCCAACGCGTTGGCGGTGACCACCTGGAGCGTGCCGAAGAGCGCGTTCGACGACGTGTCGCTGCCGGTCAGGAAGACGCCGGTCCAGCCCAGCATCGCGCTGAAGAACGGGAACACGGCGCCGGTGGCGGCGAACGCGAGGCCCAGCGTCGAGGTCATGCCGGCGTAGTTCATGACGAACGCGACGCCGAGCACCGAGGCGATGGTCAGCAACGGCATCGACAGCTGCTTGAGGACCGAGCCCACGACGCCGACGAACTTGACGGGCGACATGCCGAGCACGAGCGAGGCGGCGAAGGCGGCCAGGA
>CAJWMX010000296.1 GCA_913043805.1 uncultured Acidobacteriota bacterium
CGCCGCGACCTTGGTGGACTACTCTACCCAGTCGGCGATGAAGACGTTCGTTTCGCCCTCGACCCGGCCGCCGCGGTTCGACGCAAAGACCAGGTTCGCCCCGTCCGGCGAGAACATCGGGAAGCCGTCGAAGGTCTCGTTGAACGTGATCCGTTCGAGACCGGAGCCATCTTCGTTGATGATGAACAGATCGAAGTTTCGGCCTTCCGGGTTGTGCCAGTTCGAGCTGAAGATGATCCGCTCTCCATCGGGGTGGAAGAACGGTCCGAAGCTCGCCCCACCCAGGTCGGTCACCTGGCGTAGGTTGCTGCCATCGGCGTCCATCACGAAGATCTCGAGCGATGTCGGACGCCAGAGCCCCTCGCCCAGCAGGCGCTGATAGTCGTCGAGCTCTGGACCTGGCTCGATCTGTCGTCCTCGGAAGACGATCTTGCTGCCATCGGCGGAGAAGAACGGGCCTCCATCCGGTCCAGGACTGTTGGTCAAACGCTGAACATCGGACCCGTCCTGGTTCATGGAGTAGATCTCCATGTCGCCGTCCCGGGTGCTGGTGAACACGATCCGGCCGTCCGGGCCGACCGTCGCCTCGGCGTCGTAGCCGTCGGTCTCGGTGATACGAGTCAGCCCCGACCCATCGGGATTCGCGGTGAAGATGTCGTAGCTGTCGTAGATCGGCCAGACGTAGCCCATCTCGAAGCCGGGCTCGGGCGGACACTCGGCGCCACCGAGATGTGTCGACGCATAGACGATCGACTCGCCTTCCGGAAAGAAGTAGCCGCACGTGGTTCGCCCGTCGCCGGTCGAGACCATCTGGGCGTTCGTCCCATCGAGCTCCATCGTGTAGATCTGGTCGCAGGGCACGCCCTCGCGACTGGTCTGGAAGATCAGGCGGCTGCCGTCGAAGGCATAGTACGCCTCGGCGTTCTGCCCGCCGAAGGTGAGCTGACGCAGGTTCGTCAGCCGTACCTCTTCGCCCTCGGTCCCTCCCGATGCCGCCGGTGGCTCGGCCACCTGTGTCGGTTCAGGTTCGGCGCAGCCCAGGGCTAACCCCGCCAGCACTACGACTCCTGCCAATCGCTTCGTCATCGATCGTCCTCCGGCACGCTCAGCCTCGGCCCAGCCACTCGAGAAGACCGAGCGTGAGCCATGGTACATAAGTGATCACGAGCACGCCAAACCCAAGAATCGCCAGCAACGGAAGCGAGGCGCGGTAGACATCCAGGAGCGGGCGGTCGAACCGATAGGACGCCAGAAACAGGTTCAACCCGACCGGCGGGGTCAAGAACCCGAGCTCGAGATTGGCGATGAAGATGATGCCCAGGTGCAGGGGATGCACCCCGAACTGCTCGGCCACCGGGACAATCAACGGCACCACCACGAAGATGGCCGAGAAGATGTCCATCACGCAGCCGACCAGCAGCAGGAACAAATTCAACCCCAGCAGGAACACCAGCCTGGACCCGATGTTCTCGTCGGCCCATTCCACCAGAAGGAACGGCACATCGGCGTCCAGCAGATAGGCGGTAAAGCCCACCGCGACCCCGAGGATCACGAGCACGCCGCCCACCAGAACGA
Organism: uncultured Acidobacteriota bacterium; assembly: GCA_913043805.1. Lineage (GTDB taxonomy): Bacteria > Acidobacteriota > Vicinamibacteria > Vicinamibacterales > UBA8438 > UBA2994. The sequence continues at coordinate 1,576 of CAJWMX010000296.1, forward strand.
CGCACTCGCTGAAGGCACGGTGCAACCCCCTGAAGAGCGGGAAATCGCGATGGATGCCGCCCTGGATGATCGCGGCATAGAGCGCGGTGAAGGCCGCGGTTTCGACCAGGGTGGCGAAGCCACTGAAAAGCACGCCAATGACGACGACCGGGATACTGAGCTCCCACTTGGCGTCCCACAACGCCGCCCGGAACTCGGGCCATCCGAAGGGATGGCGCCCGGCCCCGGTGACCAGCCCTTCCCGGACGCCCCACCCGGCGGTCAATGCCACGAGGAGAACCCCCGGCATGATGCCCGCAACGAACAGATCGTCGGGGGCGACCTGCGCGACGATCGCATACAGGATGAGCGGCATCGCCGGGGGAAACAGCAAGCCGAGGGAGCCGGACGCGGTCAGCAGCCCGAGCGAGAAACGGTCGCGGTATCCGTCTTTGAGCAGCGCCGGGAAGAGCAGCCCGCCCAGCGCGAGGATGGTGACACCGGAGCCTCCGGTGAACACGGTGAAGAAGGCGCAGAGCACGACGCTGACGATGGCCGTGCCGCCCGGAATCCACCCGACTCCCGCCCTGAACACGCCGAGCAGGCGCTCGGATGCGTTCCCCTGCGCCAGGATGAATCCCGCCAGCGTGAAGAGGGGGATCGCCGGAAGGTGCGGCTGGATGGTCAGTCCGTAGGTCTCGATCGCGACGATGACGGGCAGATCGCCGTCACCCATGTAGAGCAACACGGCGGCGCCGCCGAGGATCGTGAAGATCGGCGCGCCCAACACGGCCGCCACCAGCACCAACCCGATGAGCGGCGTCATCGGGACGCCTTCGAGCACATACTCCGTCCGCCCGAGATACCACCCGATGGCGATGCCGGCGAACGCCAGGAGCCGGCCCGCCCACAACGGCGAGGCCCGCCAGACCAGCCGGAAGGCGATGACCGCGAACGAGACCGGCAGCACGAGCTGGGCGATCCAGACCGGCACGCCGGCGGCCAGAATGGTGCCGTCCTCGCGATCGAACTGGACGAGCTGCCACGCCGCGGTGGCCAGGATGACCGATACGGCCGAACCGACCAGCGCGGCAAAGATCTCGGTGGCCTGCCGGACTTTCCCTTCCGGGATGAACGTGGCCGTCGCGAGCGCAATCAGCTTGCCTTCGCGCGCGGCGAGGGCGGCTCCGAGGAAGCCAACCCACAGGGTGAGGTGCTGAACGAATGAGATCGAGCCGGGGATTCCGCCCGAGAGGATCGGGCGGACGAAAATCTCCGCCAGCGGGAGGATGACCATCGCCGCGAGAGCGAGGTTGGCCACCAACTCTTCCCCGCCGCGCAGGGCGCGAACGAGCGGTGAACGGGGCGCGCTCGCCTCGGCGGGTGGTTTCTCGCTCATGGTCGACAACGCGCCGCGGCGACGTGACTCAGCGGGACGCGCGGAACGCGTCGCGCTCGCGCACCGCCAGATCGTAGATGTCGGCCGGAATCAAGGAACCACGCCACGACGCGGTCATCTGGTCCGCTACCTCGCGGAACGACGCCAGCGCCGTCTGGTCGAGCTCCACCACCGTGAGGCCCCGGCTCTTCATCTGCTCGATCGACTCCTGCTCCTGGGCCGGCACATCAGCGAGCAGGCGCTCCTCGAGACGCTTGGCCGACGCCATCAGGATCTTCTGGTCTTCGTCGCTGATCCGCCGCCAGGTCCGTTCGGCCACCACCGTGATGCCGATCACAGGGGCCAGCGGCACATCGAGCATGAACGGCGTCTTGTCGTACCACTGGAAGAGCAGCGCGACGTAGGGCGGACTCGGATGGGCGTTGATGAGCCCGGTATTCAGCCCCAGGAGAACATCGGTCACGGCAAGCGGTTCCGGGTTGAAGCCGTTCTCCTTGTACCACTGCAGCATCTTCTCGTCGCCCGCCGCTGTGAACACCTTCGTGGACTTCAACTCGTCGAGCGACTCGACCCGCTCCTCGGTAAAGAAGTGCGCCCAGCCGGCATGGCCCCAGTTGAGCAGCACCAGCCCCTCATCGGCCAGGATCCGCTCGAACGTTGGCGTCAGCTTCTCGACCACGTGGAACGCCTCGGCATCCGACTCGAAGAAGAACGGAATGCTGAGCACGCCAAAGGCGTCGTGAATATCGCCAGGCAAGCCGAACACCGCGGCCTGGGGGCGACCGGCGCGCAACCGACGAACCAGGGTGCCCTCGTCGCTCGCGCCAGACTGCACGCGCAACGAGATACGGCCGTCGGTCTCCTCGTTCCACTCGACCGCCATCTCCTTGAGCAGCTTGTCCCAGACCGAGTTGGCCGGCAGGATGGAACCCAGCTGGATGCGTGTGGCACGTTGACCAAACAGCACGACCGGCGCCAGCAAGAGCGCGACGACGATGATCGTGAACCGCGATTTCATGAGCAGAGTCCTCTCCGTCGCCTACTCGAAGAACAGATCGTCAACATACTCGAGCAGCGTTTCCGCACGCTGCTGGTTGATCAGGTTCAGCAGCCGTAGGCTCGTATCCTCGTTCGGATCGATCGCCAGCGCCGCCGTCAAGAGTTCCTCGAACTCGGCGCGGTTCTCCTGTGCCACCGATGCCCCGGCGGCGAGGGTCACATACGGTCCGGCATCGAGACCGTCGCTGAGCTCGACCGCCCGTTCGAAGTGCTTGCGGGCCCGATCGGGCGAGCCCCCAAGCTCGGCCGGAAGCGACTCGAGCACGATCATGGCCGAGTGCAGCGCGCCCCGTTCATATGCCTCGTCGAGCTCCAGCGCCCGCTCCAGCAAGGTTCGCACGACCGGCAGATCCGCGACGAGCGCCGGCTGGTCGAGCGCGTTCGAGATGGCCAACCCCCAGGCGCCGCTCAGCAGATACAGCAGCTCGACGTCCTCGGCTCCGGTCGCGGTGACCGCGGAGACAGCGTCGTCATGAAGCCGGTCGCCAAAGCCCGGATGGCGGAGCTCGAGACCGCGCAGACAGTAGTCGCGAGCTCGTACGTAGATCTTCCAGGTGCGCTCGCGGGTCAGCGCCGACCGCGCGTAGTTGCCCTCCCACTCGGCAAGCTCCGCATCCACCTGGAGGAACGCGTTCCCATACAGCGTGAACCCGGT
>CAJWMX010000297.1 GCA_913043805.1 uncultured Acidobacteriota bacterium
CCATGGCACGAGCCGAGGACACGCTCTTCGAGTATGCGTGCCACGAGGGCAACTACGGGCTGTTCAACATCCTGGCCGGCGCCCAGGCCGAAGCGCGGCAACAGCGATAGGTGCGCGGGGGCGCTATCGCGCCCGCCACAGGAAGACTTCCCAGTCGCGCAGCGGATCCGGACCGCCCACAGGCGTATCCATCGGCATCCCGCTGCGCGCCGACCACTGCTCCAGGTACGGGATCCGGGCATCCCCAACGATCTCGCTCGCACGCATCGGGAAGGTCTGATCGCCGAAGCGTAACCATCCATCGCCAGTGCCGGTCCGTACCCGTTCGGCCCAGTAGCCACCGTCCGGGCGGGTCGCGGTGATCACCATGTCCGGCGTCCCCACATACGACAGATACACGACAAAGGGTGGAAACCCGGCCAGCTTCATCATCACGGGCCGGTCCAGCTCGTTGAACTGGGTGAAGTCGGTCGGGGCCGGCGTTTCCGATCCGCCGATGATAACCCCAGGGGTACGCGAGAGCCCAGTATTCCCGAGATAAGGGGCAGTCGACACCCAGCCTCCGATGCCACCCACCAGGGCGACTCCCACCACGGCTCCGACCATCGCCTGCTTCTCGGTCACAACCCCTCCGTCTCAAAACCGGTTTCAGGCGATTATACGCACGTGTCGCATCGGCTGAGCATCCTGGCCGCCGCCTTCCTCTTCTCGTCCGGCGGTACTGTCATCAAAGCCACCGCCTTGACGGGGTGGCAGATCGCCGCCTTCCGGTCGGTCCTGGCCGCCGCCTTCCTCTGGCTCGCCGTCTCGGGCGCCCGACGCTTCTGGGCCCCACACACGCTGCTGGTCGGCGTCGCCTACGCCTCGACCCTGACCCTCTTCGTCCTGGCCAACACACTCACGACCGTGGCCAACACGATCTTCCTGCAATCGACCGCGCCGATGTATCTGCTGGTCTTCGGGCCCGGGTTGCTGAAGGAACCCCTTCGACTCTCGGACATCAGTCTCACCCTCGTCATGGGGCTCGGCATGGCGCTCTTTTTCGTCGGTACCGAGACGCCGACCGCCATTGCCACCGACCCGCGCCTGGGGAACCTCCTGGGCGCCCTCGCCGGAGTGAGCTGGGCGCTGACAATCCTCGGACTTCGGTGGCTCGGGACCGGTGACCGTCCGCCCGAGGCCGGCACGCAGGCAGTCGTGGCGGGCAACGTGATCGCAGCGGCCTGCTGTCTTCCGATGGCCTTCCCCGTTGTACCGACCGAGTGGCTCGACTGGGGGCTGATGGCCTATCTCGGCGTCTTTCAGATCGGCGTGGCCTACATCCTGATGACCCGCGGCATGCGCGGCGTGCCAGCGCTCGAGGCGTCGCTGCTCCTGCTGCTGGAACCGGTCGCCAGCGCGTTCTGGGCCTGGCTGTTCCATGGCGAGCAGCCCGGTCCGTGGTCACTCGCCGGCTCCGTCCTCATCCTGGCCGCCACGGTGCTGCGCGTCCTAGCGGGCCGCCGCGACTGACCTGCACCCCCGGTTCGGCGTAAGATCTCCGCTTCGCCCGAGCATGACACCACCAACAGGGAGTTCACGATGCGCGCCCGCTTGCTCTGCTTCATCTTGCTGTCCGGTCTCCTCGTCGCGCCCCCCGCGGTTGCGCAGGACAACCACCACGTCATCTCGACCGACGAGTTCCGCGAGAAGATCGAAGGGTTCTGGTATGGCCAGCTCGTCGGGAACTACCTCGGGTTCCCGTTCGAGAACCTGTATGTCGACGAACCGATTCCGGTGCTCGTCGACCGCTACTACACCACTGCCAACAGTGGCGACCTCAAGATCAACGGGAACGACCTGCGGGGCAACACCCACCTCTTCGCCGGGACGTTTGGCGGCGCCTGGTCGGACGACGACACCGATATCGAGTTCGTTACGCTTCATGCGGTCGAAGAACATGGGCTCGACATCACCTACGAGGAGATCGGGCAGGCCTGGATGCGCCATATCAACCGACGCATCTGGGTGGCGAACCGGACCGCCCGCACCCTGATGGACGAAGGTCTGGTGCCACCGGCGACCGGGGCCAAGGAGAACAACGAGAACTGGTTCCAGATCGACCCGCAGCTCGTCAACGAGATCTGGAGCGTGTTCTACCCCGCGATGCCGACTAAGGCGGCTGAACAGGCCGAGTGGGGCGCGCGGATCACCAACGACGACTGGGGCACGCACCCGACCATCGCGTACGGCCTGATGTACAGCGCGGCGTTCTACGAGCAGGACACCGAGACGCTGGTCCGCATGGCGCTCGACGTGCTCCCCGCCGACAGCCCCTTCACCGAAGGGATGCACGACGTGATACGGTGGCGGCAGGAGAACCCTGACTGGCGCGATACCCGCCAGCTCATTCACGACAAGTACTACCGCTACACCAAGGGCGACTACGAGGCGCCGGTCTCGGTCGTGTCCTCACTCAACAACGGGCTAACGGGCATCATGGCCATCCTCTACGGCGAGGGCGACTTCGAGCGCTCCGTCGGCATCGCGGTCTCGGCCGGCTACGACTGCGACAACCAGGCCGCGACGGTGGCCGGTCTCATCGGCGTGCTCAAGGGCGGCTCCACCATCCCGCACCGGTTCACGCATGAGCTGGGCCCGGGCACCTGGGACACGCCGTTCAACAACTCCTACGTTAACTTCTCCCGGGATGACATCCCGGTACAGACCCCGATCAACGAGATCATCGATCGGGTCATCGCCGTCTCAGAGCAAGCCATCTTCGCCGCCGGCGGTCGCAAGGTGACCGAGGGTGGCGTGTCGACCTACTGGATTCCGAAAGGGCTGTAACTATGCGTCGTAGTCGTTCCACCACCCTGTTCGCTGCTTCTCTTCTCGCTGTCTTCTCCCTGGCCTGTTCCGCCCCTCCGGCGGAAGAGGCCGAACCTGCGCCGGCGGCCGAGGCTCCTGCCCCGGAGGCGCCGGCCGACGGCCCCGCCACACCGGCCTGGTTCATCGAGGAAGGCATGGCCCAGCCCGAAAGCGCCTATCTGCACGCCGACTCCGGGTCCTTGTTCGTGTCTCTGATCGACGGCGAACCTGGCGGGCGTGACGGCAACGGACACATCGCCCGCCTGACCCCCGAAGGTGAGGTCGTCGACGCCATGTGGGCTACGGGCTTCAATGCCCCCAAGGGCCTTCGGGCGCACGATGGGACGCTCTGGGTGGCCGACCTGGATGAGGTCATCGGCATCGACATCGAAACCGCCGAAGTCACCTCGCGGATCGCGGTCGAAGGCGCCGAGTTCCTGAACGACGTCGCCACCGGACCCGACGGTACCGTCTACGTGTCAGACAGCAACGGCCTGAAGATCTACGCTATCGCCGATGGCGAAGCCTCGGTGTTCGCCGAAGGCGACGTGGTTGAAGCGCCGAACGGTGTACTGGTTGACGGCAACCGGCTGCTGGTGGGCTCGATGCGGCAGGCGGCCGCTCCCGACAGCGCGCCGGGTCAACTGTTCGCGCTCGATCTCGCCAGCGGCGAGAAGACGGTGTTGTCCAACGAACCGATCGGCACCATCGACGGTATCGAGCTCGACGGCCAGGGTGGCTACATCCTGACCAACGTCATGGCGGGAGAGGTCGTGCACGTCAGCGGTGCTGGCGACGTTCGCGTGATCATGAACTTTGGCGATAGCGTGGCTGCGGACCACGCTTACGACAGCGAGCGCGGGCACGTGATCGTGCCGCACCTGTTCCAGAGCTCGCTGGGCGCCTACGACGTGAGTGGGCTGCTAGATTAGCGGTTCGCCTCCGAAGAGCGTGGCTGACAGGGCTAGGGAGCGTCGGCTCGCTGGGCGGCGTAGTGCTTGTCGACCAGGTCGAGCCGCGCCTTCCTGACGCCGGGGCGTATCTGGATCGTGTCGCCGATCTCGAGCGCCTCGTCGGCATTCGCATCGAACGCAGGCCACTCGGGGAGTCCTTCCCCATTGGGATCCCCGGTGGCCGCGAAGTTCACCCAGTAGGACGCCAGCACATTCGACAGCTCGCGGTCGGTGGCGTCCCACGCGCGGTCCGCGTGTGGCGACTCGCTCACCCCGAAGTTGTCGAAGACGTACGGAATCTCGGCAGTGTGATACGCCCCGTAGTGGGCAAAGGGGTCACCTTCGGCGGTCGGCGGCTTCCGGCTGAAGAAGTAGAGATACGCGTCGGCCGGCACCGTGTCCATCATGCGCGCCCAGGTACGCATCTCCCAGCCGAAGGTCGTGTCGGTGAAGATGTCCACCTGGCTGGCCCACGCTTCCTCGCCACCAGCAGCCGGGTAGGTCTCCAGGAACTCTTCGGCCAGCTCGCCAAACCGCCCCTCCAGACCGGCGCGATAGCCTTCCGGCGAGATCTCGGGCGGGGTGAACATCGTCCCCTCGTCGGCGTTCGACCCCACGATGACCGGAATGTCCATCTGGTCGCCCGCGGCGAAGATCTCGTAGATCGACGCAGGGAACACCCAGCCGTCGACGGTGGCCCGACTCAGGGGCATCCGCACCCCGAGCACGTCCTCCGCGCTGGCGGCCCGCATCGCCGCAAGCGTCACCTCCGCCTCCTCCCCGAGCAGCGCTTCGGCGAACCGGACTCCCCCTGCCTCGGCCATCGCCTTCGGGATGGATCCCGCCGGCCCGAAGTTCCCC
>CAJWMX010000298.1 GCA_913043805.1 uncultured Acidobacteriota bacterium
GACCAGCTCACGAACGCGATGAAGGCATGGAGCGAGGCCACGCCTCCGCCCGGCGACGAGCGGCCGCCACACTATTGACGCGCGCCCAGCGACGCTAGCCTTCCTTCTTGGGCCGGTGGTTCGCCGGGAGCACGCGCTTGCGGAGCCTGATGCTGTTTGGTGTCACTTCCACGAGCTCATCGTCGTTGATGAACTCAATCGACTGTTCGAGGTTGAGGAGGCGAGGGGGCACGAGGCGCAGGGCGTCGTCGGCGCTGGCCGCGCGCATGTTGGTGAGCTTCTTCTCTTTCGTGACGTTGACGTCCATGTCGGCCGGCCGGGCATTCTCGCCGATGATCATCCCCTCGTAGACCTCGGTGCCCGTATCGATGAAGATCTCGCCCCGTTCCTGCAGGTTGTAGATGGCGTAGGCGGTCGACTTGCCGACGCGGTCAGCGACGAGCACGCCGCTCGGACGCCCGGCGATCGGGCCATGCCACGGCTCCCACCCGGCGAACAGGTGGTTCATGATGCCGGTCCCCCTGGTGTCGGTGAGGAACTGCGAGCGGAAGCCGATCAGTCCGCGGGTAGGAATCCGGAACTCGAGTCGAATCCGCCCGCTCCCGTGGTTCACCATCCGGGTCATGGTGGCCCGTCGGTTGCCGAGCTGGGCGATGACCACGCCCTGATAGTCCTCGGCGACGTCGATGACCAGATCCTCGACCGGCTCCTCCACCGTCCCCTCGTGCTCCCGGGTCACGATCTCGGGGCGTGACACCTGCAGCTCATAACCTTCGCGCCGCATCATCTCGATCAGGATCGAGAGCTGGAGCTCTCCGCGACCCACCACCTTGAGCTGCTCCGGTGAATCGGTGTCCTCGACCCGGATCGAGACATTGCCAATCAGTTCGCGTTCGAGCCGGTCGCGCAGGTTGCGAGAGGTGACGTACTGGCCGTCGCGGCCAGCCATCGGTGACGTGTTCACGCCGAAGATCATCGAGACGGTCGGCTCGTCGACGTGGAGCGGCGGAATCGGTTGGGGATCGTCGGGGTTGGTGATGGTCTCGCCGATGGTGATGTCCTCGATGCCGGCGAGACAGATCACGTCGCCGGCGGCCGCCGCTTCCACTTCGGTCCGCTGCAGCCCATCGAACATGTAGAGCTTCGTCACCCGGGTCGTGTCTACCGAGCCGTCGAGCTTCGAGACCGCGATCGGATCCCCCAGGGCCACCCGCCCGTTGACGATCCGGCCAATCGCGATCCGTCCCAGGTAGTCGCTCGAATCCAGGTTGGCCACCAGCACCTGCAGCGACGCCTCGGGGTCGCCCGCCGGAGGCGGCATCCGCTCGACGATGGTGTCGAGCAACGGCCTGAGCGTCTCCCCGGGCTCGGCCAGATCGAGCGTGGCGGTGCCCGCTTTCGCGTTGGCATAGATGACCGGAAACTCGATCTGCTCCTCGCTGGCGTCCAGGTCGATGAACAGGTCGTAGACCTCGTCGAGCACCTCGGCCGGCCGGGCGTCCTGCCGGTCGATCTTGTTGATGACCACGATGGGGGGCAGCCCCTGCTCGAGCGCCTTCCGCAAGACGAACCGGGTCTGCGGCAGCGGGCCCTCCGAGGAGTCCACGAGCAGCAGGACACCATCGATCATCGTGAGCGTCCGCTCGACCTCGCCGCCGAAATCGGCGTGCCCGGGCGTGTCGACAATGTTGATGACGAGGTCGCGATACCGGATGGCCGTGTTCTTGGCCATGATGGTGATGCCGCGTTCGCGCTCGAGGTCGATGTTGTCCATCGCCCGTTCTTCGACCCGCTCGTTGGCTCGAAAGACGCCGCTCTGGTGTAACAACGCGTCGACGAGCGTCGTCTTTCCGTGATCGACGTGGGCGATGATGGCGATGTTGCGCCGGAGGGGGTTCGCCACCCCGGCGTCGGCTGGTGCTCTCATGACTGATTCGGTCCCGGTCAACGTGCGCAGCCTCTCAGTACACCACGAATCCGACTGGTGGATGGATATCCGCCCTGCAATAATCGAAGCTTCCCGAACGCTTTTTCGCCAAGGAGTCAATCAGATGAGACGCACACTCGACCTGCGCTGGCTTTCGCCGGTTCTCCTCGCGGCGCTCTCCACGGCCTGCACCGCCCCGGTGGGCGGCGCGGCGGTCGAGGTGGACAGCGCACGTGATCTCGCGGTGGTTGCCCCTGAAACGGTGGGCGTCTCGTCCGCTCGTCTAGAGCGCCTGGAGGAAGGCATGCAGGCCTTCGTCGACAATCGGCGCCTTTCGGCGGTCCACACGGTGATGGCCAGGCACGGCAAGATCATCCACTCGAGCCTGGCCGGCGTGAAGGACATCGAAAGCAGCAACCCGCTGACCGAGGACTCGATCTACCGCATCTACTCGATGACCAAGCCGATCACCGGCGTGGCGATGATGATGCTGTATGAGGAGGGCAAGTGGCGGCTCAGCGACCCGGTGACCAAGTTCGTCCCCGAGTTCGAAGGGCTCCAGGTCTATGCGGGCGACGACGCGAACGGCGACCCGATCCTCGAGCCAGCCAAGCGCTCGATGACGATGCAGGAGCTGATGAGCCATTCATCGGGGCTGGCGTATGGGCTCGGCGCGGGGAACGCGGTGGACCGAATGTATCGCGAGCGACGGGTGCTCGATTTCAGCCAGCCGCTTCAAGCGATGATCGACAACCTGGCCGAGATTCCGTTGCTCTACCAGCCCGGCGAACGCTACTTCTACAGCATCGCCGTCGACGTGCAGGGCTACATCGTCGAGAAGCTCTCTGGGCAGCCATTCGACGAGTTCCTGCAGGAGCGGATCTTCGACCCGCTCGGGATGATCGACACCGCCTTCTACGTGCCCGAGAGCAAGATCGACCGGTTGGCCTTGATTCACGGCGAAGACGAGGAAGGCGCTCTGACCCTGCCACCCATGGGCGCCATGCCGACCACGCCGCCCGCGGGCAGCTCCGGCGGAGGTGGTCTCTATAGCACGATGGCCGACTACGTCCGGTTCGTGCAGATGGTGCTGAACGAGGGTGAGCTCGACGGCGTGCGACTGCTCGCGCCGCGCAGCATCGAACAGATGCGCACGAATCACCTGAGTGAGCAGGCGCTGTCGACCATGTCGCCGGGCAACGGCTTCGGCCTCGACTTCGGCGTGGTCATGGACCCGGCCGCGGCCGGCGAGCCCTACTCCAAGGGCGCGTTCCGCTGGGGCGGCGCGGCCGGCACCTGGTTCTGGATCGACCCGGTCGAGGACTTCGTGTTCGTCGGGATGATCCAGCACCGCGGGCGCGCGGTGCGAGACGTGCAGGGCCAGTCGAGGAATCTCGCCTATCAGGCGATACTCGACTGACGGTCTAGCAAGCTGCTGAAGAACTGAGCCTGCGGGGCGTGGGGCGATGGGCCCCACAAACGTCGCGTGGGGTTTGGGGCGAAGCCCCATGGCAGTACTAGAAGATAGGAGTCAGGAGACAAGAGACAGGAGAAAACCTGGCTTCTGTCCCCTGACCACCAGGTGGGCTAGTTAGCGACGTATTTGGTGATACCACCGCCGGCCGTGGGCCGCGAGCCGGGACCCTCGGCGGCGTAGACGTTTCCGTCGGCGTCGACAGCCACACCCTCACCAGCCACGCCCTGCAGCACGCGCGTGCCGTGCTCGTGCGGCGGCACGAAGCCGGTCAGCCGATCCTCACCGGCCGGCCCGATCCGCACCCCGGTCTTCCAGCCGGGGTGGTTCCCCACGCTCGACTCGGAGTCAATCGCATACAGCGTGTCGTCAGCCGTGATGAACAGACCGCTGATCCGGCTGTAGGCCATCAGAATGAGCGGCTGAACTCCATCGGTATTGGGGTTCCCGTCGATCGCATTGCCGTCGAGGTCGAACACCTGGATGCGGTGGTTGCCACGATCCGCCACATACAGCCGTCCCTGCGAGTCGATCTCCATCGCGTGCGGGGTCCTGAACTGGCCGGGCCGGAACCCGATCTCGCCCCACTCCTTGATGAAGTTGCCCTCACTGTCGTACTTGAGGATCCGGCCGGTCGCGCCTTCGGGCGGGTTGAGTCCCTGGCCGCTGTGGCCATCGGACACGAAGATGTCGCCGTTGGGCGCCGTGATCACGTCGCACGGCTCGTTCAGCTGCCCCGGCCCACTCCCCGGCTGGCCAGCGGTCCCGAGTCGCAACAGCTCCTCGCCTTCGGGACTGAACTTGATGACCTGGTGCCCCTTGGTGCCCGACTCGTTCCCTTGAGAGTCGGTGACCCAGACGTTGCCATCGTCATCAACATGGATTCCGTGCGGCAGCACGAACAGGCCAGCTCCGAAGCTGGCCATGATCTCGCCGGTGTCCTTGTTGAACTTGTAGACCGGGTTTCGTTCCGGGTTCGCCTCGCAGCCCCCGGCCAGGCCCAAGCCGCCGCAGCGGTCGTAGGCCCAGACGTGTCCGTCTGGTCCGATGTCGATCCCGGCCGTCGAACCCCACTCCTGGCCATCGGGCAGCGGCGCCCAGTTGAGGATCACTTCGCCCGTTGGGTTCGGCAGGTCGCCATCGACCCAGTGGCTGTTGCCAGGGTCCATCGCCGGAGCCGCCTCGGTCTCGGCCGCCGGAGCGGCCATCTCGCCGCCGCCACACGCCATCGTCGTCGCACACGCCAGGGTCA
>CAJWMX010000299.1 GCA_913043805.1 uncultured Acidobacteriota bacterium
TCGCCGGTCGGCGCCTCGACCGGGAAATAGACCATGTTCAGCTCGGGGTCGGCCGACCACTGCGCCCAGACGCCCGTGTTGCCGGTGTAGCGCCAGGAGTCGTTCCCCCAGGTGTCGTTGCCGAACTCGTCGCCCTGCGGAATGGTGTGGAAGATCCACTTCCGATCGCCGGTGCGTGCGTCGAAGCCGCGAACGAAGCCCTTGACGTTGGTGCGCGAGGCTGGCGCGTCGCCCGGGAGATGGGCCGCGCCGATGAAGATCGTGTCGCCAGCGACGATCGGGGCCGCGTGGAGGCCGATCTCGGACGTCGGCTCGAGGTCCTGGTCGATGTTCTGCTTCAGGTCGACGATGCCGTTGTCACCGAAGGCCTCCATCGGGTGGCCAGTGAGCGCATTGACCGCCACCAGCTGGTAGCCCGGCGTGACGTACATGATCACGCCGTCGACCCCGTCGTCCCAGTAGGCGAGTCCTCGGCCGGAGAGCCGGCGGGGCGCCTCTTCGCCTCGTTCGCCCTCATCGACCCGATGAACCCACAACAGCTCTCCGGTGGCGGGGTCGAGGGCAACCGCGGCCCGTCTGGTGCCGGCGGTCACGTAGAGGATGCCGTTCACCATCAGCGGGGTGGACTGGTACTGGTTCTCCGGCCGGGGCCCCAGATTGTCGGTGTTGAAGGTCCACGCCAGTTCCAGGTCACTGAAGTTCTCGGCCGTGATCTGGTCGAGCGGCGAATAACGGTCGTGGGTGAGGTTGCCGCCGTAGGACGGCCACTCTCCATTGGCCGTGCTCGGCTCCTGGGCCACGACGGGCCCGGCTACGAGCAGCGCGGCCAGTACACCGGCCAGGGTCAGCGTCGAATGAGCTCTCATCAATCGTTCCTCATCGGTCCTGTCGTCGGGCAGGAGCTTCCGCGGCCCGGAGTCGGGCCGGCGTCGCCAGACGACCTGATGCAGCAGCACATGATAGCGGATTTGGCTCACCCAGGCATTGACAGAGGCTGGCTGAGGCTCGGATGATGCCGGCATGCGCATCTGGCGACGCGCCGCGTGTACCGCCGTCCTCGCGGCCGCCGCGGTCGTGGCGCTCGACGCGGCCGAGCTTCAGCAGCGGACCGTCGAGGCCTTCGACCGTTATATTGCTGCGACCGAGACCCGGATGGAGGGAGAGCGGGCCGATCTGGCCCGTTTTCTCTGGATTGACTGGCTCGCCGACGACCGGCGGTCCGAGTACGACACGCGTCTGGCGGCCGGCGAGGTGGTCATCGAGCGGCTGCGGACCCGGGACGCAGACGGGGACGTCGATTGCGCGATCTACCACCTCGGCGATCCGAACCCGCGACTCTGCCATCCATGACGCGTGGGCCGCGAGCCCCGAGGGCGGAGCGGTGAAGCTCTTCGCCATCGCGGATCTCCATCTGAGCCACCGGCTGAACCGGGAGGCGCTCGAGTCCTGGACGGCTCGGCCGGACGACTGGCTGATCCTGGCCGGCGACGTCGGCGGTTCGCTGGAACGCATCGAGCTCGGTCTGCGGGCGGCGACAGAGCGGTTTGCTCGGGTCTTCTGGGTGCCCGGCAACCACGAGCTCTGGAGCGACGGGCGCGACACCCTTCGTGGGGTTGCGCGCTATGAGGCGGTGGTGGACCTCTGTCGGCGTCTCGGGGTGGTCACCCCGGAGGACCCGTATGTGGTCTGGCCCGGCGCCCCGCCGGCGATCATCGCGCCGCTGTTCCTGCTCTATGACTACACCTTCGGTCCCGACGATATCTCTCCGGACGAGGCGGTGGCCTGGGCGGCCGAGGACGGGATCCGGTGCGCCGACGAGCGGTATCTGTCGCCAGAGCCCTACCCGACGCGGGCCGCGTGGTGTCATGCGCGCGTGGACGCGACCGAGGCTCGGCTGGCGGAAGCGGCCGCGAGGCACCCACTAGTGCTCGTCAACCACTTCCAGCTGCGGCGCGAGCTGGTGCGGATCGGGCGCATCCCTCGCTTCGTCGTCTGGTGTGGCACGCGGCTCACCGAGGACTGGCACACGCGGTTCCGGGCGCGGGTCGTGGTGTCGGGCCACCTGCACGTCCGGACCACCGACTGGATTGACGGTGTCCGGTTCGAGGAGGTCTCGCTGGGCTATCCGCGCCACTGGCGCCAGGAACGCGGCATCGATCACTATCTGCGCGAGATACTTCCGGGGCCGGCCCGCGCGAGCGATCGCGGTGGGCCGGTGCACTACCGCTAGAGGGTGTCATGACCGACGGTGAGGCGGGACCGATCCGCGGGCTCGACGAAGGCGAGGCGCATCTTTGGTGGGTGCGGCCCGATGAGGTTGATCCCGCGCGGCTGGATCAGGGCCGCGACCTGCTGACCACGGCCGAGCTCGAACGGGTCGGTCGGTTCAGGCGCGCCGCCGACCAGCGAAGCTGCCTGGTGACCCGGATCTTGGTGCGGACGACGCTCTCTCGGTATGTGAATGTGCCGCCCGAGCGCTGGCGATTCCGCACCAACGCTTACGGCCGACCGGAGATCGAGTCACCGGTGTCGTCGCTGCGGTTCAACCTGTCTCACACCGAGGGCCTGGTGGTCTGCCTGGTCAGCCGGAACCGCGAGGTGGGAGTGGACGTCGAGGCGACTTCCCGGGCGCACCGCGGGCTCGAGGTGGCCGAGCGTTACTTTTCGCCCCGTGAGGCGGCCGCCCTGCGGGCCACCCGGCCTTCCGCGCAGCCGGACCGCTTCCTGCAGTTCTGGACGCTCAAGGAGTCCTATATCAAGGCGCGCGGACTGGGCCTCGCGATCCCGCTCGCGGCGTTTACCTTCGACCTGCCGGCAGAAGAGTCAGCGGCCATCCGACTGCAGATCGAACCGACGCTGGGTGACGATCCCGGGCGATGGCAGTTCACCCTGGGACGTCTGGGCGCCGGCCACCTGGTGGCCACCGCCGTCGATGGGCGGGGTGGGCCACCCGTCGTCATCGTCCGCCGACCGGCGACGGAGCTCGGTCAGCCCGGCGGCGCTACCACGCTCTGACCGCCTCGATGATCCGGTCGACGGCGGACAGTAGGCCACGGTCGAGTCGAACAGGGTGTCTGGTCAGACAGGGACTAACGGGGTGAAATTGGCGTGAACCGCTGGATGCGCCGGCCTTCTTGCTCGGCGACGTAGACGTTACCCTGGGAGTCGACGCCGATCCCGTGCGGTAGCGTGAACTGGGTGGGATAGCGCCCAGGACCGCCGCCGAAACTTGAGACCACTTCGCCGCTCCGCCGGTCAACTACGTCAACCATGACGCTGTTTTGGTTCAGCACATAGAGTAGGCGCTGGTCTGTGTCGGGAGAGAAGGCCAGTGCCACAGCCGACCCGCGGGTGCCGGTTCGTTCGGCGTGGGGCGGGGTGAGTGGCGTCCACGGCACGTCGATGTTCCGGATGAAGGTCCCCATGCGGTCGAATACTTGGATCCGGTCGGCCTGACGATCGCAGACGTAGACGAGTCCATCTGTCGACACACGTAGGCAGTGAGGTAACGCCGCGGTGTCATCGTCCGCTTCGCGGTGAAGCGCCCACTGCCGCAGGAACCGGCCGTCGCCGTCGAGCACGGCGATTCGCTGGTTCCCGCCTGGCAGTTCGCCGTCGGCCACGAAGGTTTCTCCACTTTCTTCATGGATGTCGATCGCGGCTGGGAGGAAGAATTGGGCGCGATCGGAGTTGAGCGGCCGACCGTCCCGGGTGCCGTCGGATGAGTCGAAGCGGTCGGTCTCGCCAATCTGGCGCAGCAGACGACTGCCATCGAGGGTCCACTGTTGGACGACGCCGGTTCCGGCGGCGACGATCCAGAGCGTGCCATCAGGACCGGCGTGGCAGTCATGTAACCGTCCTCCGAGTTGCGCCGGTTCGCCCCAGCCCCGGACCACGGCGCCGGACTGGTCAAGCTCGATCACTGGCGGGGCCAGTCGTGCGCCATCGAGGTCGGCGGGGACCACGTTTTGCCGGTTGAGCAGGAAGACATGGCCACGCTGGTCGACACACATGCCGCCAAGGCCCCCCGTGATCCATTGCTTGCCAAAGGGGAGCCGCGGCCAGTCCTGGTCGACCTCGAAGTGCGTGGCCGGCTGAGCGGTGCTCGTGCCGACCACCGTTGCCAGGAGTCCGGCCGCCAGACAGACGAGGATAGCCAGCCATCGTGACCATTGTCGATTGGGTGTGTGCACTGTGTTCACCTTCACTGTGGTCGAGTCGAACGCCAGGTGTATTCTCACTCAGGTCGGCGGAGGCGCGAAGTGTGCCGGTTCCGATTTTTCGTGGAGGAGTGCATGGTGCGACGCCACCTCATTACCACCCTGATCATCGTAACTCTGGCGGGACCTCTGGCTGTGAGCGCGCAGCCAGCTCCGCGTAACGAAGCCCCGCCAGATCCGCGTCCCGCCCGCAACGAGGTCGTGCGGCCGAAGGGACCGTTCGACGAGGTGTTGATGCTCCGGCACCAGTATCTGGACAAGGGCGCTCACGACATCTACTACCAGGCCAGCCGTTTCGGCGTGTGGCCGTGGTACGAACGCCTCGGAACCCGGATCACTGGACAGTGGCAGGTGGTGTATCCAGAAGGTGGGGAAGAGCCGCTCCGGGATGAAGGGTATCGGCTGGCCCGATAC
>CAJWMX010000300.1 GCA_913043805.1 uncultured Acidobacteriota bacterium
CGCCGCGCTCTTTGCCTTCATCGAGGCCTGGTGGCCACTGCGCCACAACCCCAACGTGCTGATGCTGCATTTTGCCGACATGAAGCGCGACCATGAAGGCAGCATCCGGCGCGTGGCCGTGTTCCTGGACGTCACTCCGGGTGCTGACCAGTGGCCGGCTGTCCTCGAGTACACCTCGTTCCGATGGATGAAGGAACACGACATCAAGTTCGATGGCACGACGATGGGCGCGGTGAAAGTCCTCGAGCCGGGGGCGATGGTGCGGCGGGGTGTGGCCGGCGGCGCCAGGGACGATGGGATGACCGAGGAGATCGCCGCACACGTTCGAGCGAAGGGCCGCGAGATCTGTACCGACGAGGCCGCCGTTCGGTGGCTCTACGAGGGCGGACCGCTAGACTGACACCGACGCTTGTCAACGAACGCGTCCGACACTACGATGGCGGCTACAGGCCGCCATGAGACCGCACGACGCGCAGCCCCCCGCCGCCGCGACCGAGTTCGATGAGCCCCGTTGTGATGCCGGGATCATGATCGCCGGTGTCGCCCTGGCTCCCGCCATCGCCATCACCGCCGTCGGCTTCATCGGCTACTCGCTGACCACGTCACCAGCGGTATTCTCCGCCTGGCATCCGATGGGCTATCTGGCGCCGGTCCTGACGGCCGAGGGTGTGGCCACTTCGGCGGTCTCGCCGGGCACCATCGAGACGCTGAGCGCCCTGTCCTGGCGCATGATGCTGGGCGGCGCGTCGACACTCGCGCTCCTGGGCGTCACCCTCGCGGCTCTCGATGTCGCGGACACCGTCCGGTGCGTGCCGGCAGCGGCCCTTCGGCGACAGAACGGCACAGACCGCGTCTGGCCGCGAGTCGTCGGCTTCCTTATCGCCGCGTCGATCGCGTGGCTCGCCTATTCCGCGTTATTGTTGTTCTTGCGCTAGCAGCCCGTACCGGACAACGGGGCGAGCCGTTCGGCTCACCCCGCCAATACGTCACCGGAACGGTGAGGCCTATTGACCGTCGTTCGCCTCCGCCACCATCCGGTCGATCGCGCGCTCGCCGCTGAGCGCGTTGGGCACCGAGTAGTTCCCCTCGTGGCAAGCGTATTCGAACATGACGTAGTCCAGTTTGGCCGTCAGCGGCATCGAGATGGTCCACTCGCTGTCATACACGTTCGGATCGCTGACCGTGGCATCCCACATGATGATGTGCTCGGACACCCGCTCAAACCGCTCCACCACGTGAAGCGCCGTGCTGGTCGGGATCCCCTTCAGGCGACGCCCCGCCATGCTCGACGCGATCCAGCCGCGGTTGTGGAAGTTCTTCGACTCGACGACCAGAACATCACCGTCCCAGTAGTCACGCGAATCGCCCATCCACATCGTGATGTTGTCGTGGACGTGGACCTGCTTGTCGAACGGAATGACCCGAACGTCGTGGATCATCTCGTAATGGATGGCCACATGGTCCGCCGTCTGCATGATCCGGTAGACGTTGTTGTAGCCGGCGGGCAACATCGAGCCGGGCACGCCGCGTGAGATGCATCGATCCCACACGCTCATGTGCTGATAGTGATCGCCCTCGTTGGCCAGGTTGTAGGCCTTGGCGTCGAGCGCCCACTGCTTGATCTCGACCCGACCGCTGGGCGGCTCCATGACCATCGACGTCTGTCCCGTCGGCAGCACCGTGTCGCCCGCGTCCAGCCAGTAGCTCCCATAGCCTCCGACGTTGCCGCCCGCCTCATAGCGCTGCTCGGGCGCCGCGTCCTGCGCGTCTTGCGCGTCGGCACGCCGCTGGTTGAGCGACGCCATCTCCTCGTCGGTCAGATAGGCGCGACTCTCGCGCTCGGATCGCTCGATCGGCGTGATCGTCTTGTTGCCCCACTTCCCCTGGAGGTCAGGCTGTCCGTTCGGTAGCCGCGGCACGGTCCAGTTCGGATCGCGGACGCGATCGATCTGCGCCTCGGCCGGAAGCACGCCCACGCCAAACACGACGGCAACGACCGCCAGCACCGAAACCGCCCACGCTCGGTTGTCACGCTTCGAATCGCTCCTACGTTTCGTTCACGATCTCGTCATAGAACGAGACGTAGTCGTCGGGCGTCTCACCCGCCCGGAACTCCATCGCCGCCCGCGGGTGCAGGTTGAGCTGCCCGGTGATGTTGTAGGGCACGAGCGGCCCCCACTCCACGGTCTCGCGAATCTTCGGCAGGTGCTCCTGCAGGAGCCGGATCACCGGACGTTGCCTGAACTTCGGGTTCCGCAGGAAGCCGAGCAGCAACTCCATCGGGCAGTTTCCGGCGCCTCGACCGAGACCGGCCATCGTGGCGTCGGCGCGATTCGACCCCAGGATGATCGCCTCGATGGTGTTGGCAAACGCCAGCTGCATGTTGTTGTGGGCGTGGATCCCGATCTCCTTGCCGGTCCCCTCCATCGCCGCCGAGTATTTGGTGTACAGCCGGTCGAGCTGCTCGCGATAGAGGTGCCCAAAGCTGTCCACGATAACCATCGTGCCGGCTGGCGTCGGCGCAATCGCCTCGAGGACGGTGTCGATCTCATCCTCGGTAATGTTCGAGACCGCCATGAGATTGGCCATGGTCTCGTAGCCCTGCTCGTGCGCGTGCTGGATCATGTCCACCGCCTCGGAGACCTGATGGGCGTAGAACGCCACCCGGATCATGCCGAGGACACTGTCGGCGGCCGGCTCGATGGCAGTTTGCCAGTCGCTCTTCCCCGCGTCGGCCATCGCGCACAACGTCAGACCGGTCGCATCCGCGTCGTGATCGCCCACGACCCGTCGCATGTCCTCTTCCCGGCTGTGACGCCAGTGCCCGAACTGCTCGCGCGGAAAGAGCCGTTCCGAGTTCTTGTAGCCGATCTCCATCGAGTCGATGCCAGCGGCGAGGCAGGTGTCGTACACCGCCCGCACGAAGCTGTCCTCGAATTGATGGGCATTGATCAGACCGCCGTCGCGCACGGTGCAGTCCAGCACCTTGAGCTCGGGACGGTAGGTAATCCAGGGGGCCTTGTCGGCCGCACTCTCGTTGTCGGTCACGCGCTTCCTGTCCTTGGACGTCCGCCGGTGCGGACCTGTATTCCGTCTCTACCCGTAGTTATCGGGCGGGAAACCTCAAAGTATATCGATTTTTTCGTGCAGGTAGCCGGTGTCGGCGGGCCTAGGGCACCGGCTCGATTCGCAGAATGGCTCCTTCGCCCTGCGCGGGATCCATCCCGAGAAAACGTCCGGCGGTCAGCACATAGATCAACCCGTCCGGCCCCTGTTTCACGTCACGGATCCGGCGGCGCAGTGGCGCCAGCAGCCACTCGCGCCGCTGCTCCAGGCCACGCCGATTGAACCGGATCCGCTCGAGATGCCCGGTTCGCTCGATGCGGCCGGTCATCAGCGAGCCGGCGAACAGGTCGCCCTGCCAGGCAGGAAACCGGTCGCCCGTGTAGAACAAGAGCCCGGACGGCCCCACAGACGGAATCCAGACGATCTCAGGCTGCACCATCCCCTCTTGCCAGGGCCGCTCCGCGATCCGCGGTCCCGTGTACTCGCGGGAATAGGAGACGACGGGCCAGCCGTAGTTCTCGCCGGCCCGGATGATGTTCACCTCGTCGCCCCCCTGGGGCGCGTGCTCGCTAGCCCAGGCATCTCCGGTCTCGGGGTGGATGGCGATGCCCATCTGGTTGCGGTGCCCGAGCGAATAGACCTCCGGTGCCGCCCCCTCCTGCCCCACGAACGGGTTGTCGTCGGGTGCCGTGCCGTCGTCCCGCAGCCGAAGCATCTTGCCCAGATGACTCGCCGGGTCCTGAGCGTCCATCCGCCGGCCGCCGAACGCCCCACCGACTGACAGGAACAGGTGCCCGTCCTCGGCCCAGGCCATCCGTGCCGCCCCAGCGGCCTGGGCCTCGGTGTTGCTCGAGAAGAGGTCGCGCATCTCGGTCAGCGCCCCACCGTCGAGCCGCCCACGAGCGAGCGTCACGACCGATCCGTTCCCGCTGGACTTCGAATAGGTCAGATACACCCAGCGATTCTGGGCGAAATCGGGATGGATGGACACATCCATCAGGCCCGCGAGCGCCTGCTCGGTATGCACCTCCGGCACACCGGCCAGGGCCGCCTCCTCGAGCTGGCCGTCGTTGATGACGCGGACCGTGCCCAGACGTTCGGTCACGAGAATCCGGCCATCGGGCAGGAACGCGAACCCCCACGGATAGGTCAACCCGTCGGCGACCACGCTGACCCGGATGCCCTGCCCCTCGGCGGTGCCGAAGTCGACCGGCGGATCCGGCAGCGGCACGAACGGGATACCGGCGGCGGTGAACGTCTCCTCTTGCGGCTCCTGCTGGGCGTCGGCCAGGCCGGGCACCGCCAACGTCACACCAATCACGACCGTCACGAACCACCGATGCATCTGTTGCTCCTCTCGTTCGACCATTGATAACGGGACAAGAGCTCCGCCCTAAGCATCACGGAACCGGCACGAGGCGAGCGAGTTCCTGCAGCCAGTTCTGCACGACGACGATCTCCTGCCGAGGGCCGCCGCCATCGGACTCCGGCCTCAGCATCAGGAAGCGTTGACCGTCGGCGCTAACGTCGAACGGC
>CAJWMX010000301.1 GCA_913043805.1 uncultured Acidobacteriota bacterium
GCGGGGCGCCGACCGGGCACACGGTGATTCGCTCTGTTCGGACGTTGAGCCGTTTCGTGAGAGTGGCGGCCGTCGTTTCGGAGGACACCACGACGCCATCGGCGCGACGCGCGTGCGCCCCGGCGAGTTCAGCGTAGTCCCGGCCAATCTCCCTGAGGCCGCGCTCCGGATGGTCGAGAAAGTCGAGATCGTGGATGGTGACCAACCGGGCCGCTGAGCGTGACGGGACGAGCAGCGGCGAGGGGGAGTGGACGACGTCGAACGTCTTCCCAGTCAGGTGTTCGACCGGCGGCCACTCCCGGCGATGCCAGAGCCAGTTCAGCACGCGTCCCGGCCAGCGATGATCCGCCACCGACACCCCGGCCGGGGCGACCGGACCCGCACGGTCCTTCCAGGAACTGCTGAAGATGGTGATCTTCGGCGGCAAAGGCCCGTCGAGGGCGACAAGCGCCTCGACGAGCCCGGCGATCCAGAGCCCGGCCCCAGTGCGGGCCCGAAGCGCCGGTCGGTAGTCGATCAGAATCCGCACGATCTGGGCCGAAGGCCGTGAAACGGATGGCACGGCAGGCGGCGGGGTGCTCGGTGCCGGAGATGGCCGCGGCTCCTGGATCCTAGCACAGGCCAGAGGGGAGAGCCTGCCTGGCAGATCTTGCAACTCCTTGTACGTCAATACCTTGACAGGATTAAGGCCTCGGTGTTACGGTGAGAGGTTTTTTCTACGAGGTCGCGGAACTGGCGTCCGGCATGCGGACGCGACCGGCGGTGGGGAAGCGTAGCGTGAGCAGATGAAGATCGCAGTAGCCGGCACCGGATACGTCGGCCTCGTGGTGGGCGCCTGCCTGGCCGAAAACGGCAACGACGTTGTCTGCGTCGATGTCGACGCGACGAAGATCCGGTCGCTCCGACAGGGGCGTCTGCCGATTTACGAGCCGGGGCTCGATGAACTGGTGCGCCGAAATCAGTCCGAGCAGCGCCTCCGGTTCAGCACGGCTCTCGGGCGGTCGACCCGGGCCGCGGAAGTCATCTTCATTGCTGTCGGCACGCCTCCCGACGAAGACGGTTCCGCCGACGTGCAATACGTGCTCGAGGCGGCCCGCCAGATTGCGCGCGCGATGGACGGCTATCGCGTCATCGCGATCAAGAGCACGGTACCGGTGGGGACGGCGGCGCGCGTGCGAGAGACTATCGCCGAGCACACAGAGCAGCCGTTCAGCGTGCTCAGCAATCCGGAGTTCCTCAAGCAGGGGTCAGCCGTCGACGACTTTCTCAAGCCAGATCGGGTCGTCATCGGAGCCGATGACGAGCGTTCGGCGGAATTGATGCGCTCGCTGTATGGCCCGTTGACGCGGACCGGCGCGCCGATCATCGTGATGGACAACGCGAGCGCCGAGCTGAGCAAGTACGCGGCCAACGCGATGCTGGCGACGCGGGTCTCGTTCATGAACGAAGTGGCCAACGTGTGCGAGCGGGTGGGGGCTGATATCGACCATGTGCGTCGCGTCGTGGCCTCGGATCGCCGTATAGGCCCCTCGTTCCTGTTCCCAGGTATCGGTTATGGAGGGAGCTGTTTCCCGAAGGACGTCCAGGCACTGGTACGCTCCTCTCGGGACGTGGACTATGAGTTCCGCATCCTCGAGGCGGTGGAAACGGTCAACGCGCGTCAGAAGAAACGCCTCTTTGAGAAGATGACCGCCGAGATGGGCTCGCTGCGCGGAAAGCACATCGCGGTCTGGGGGCTGGCGTTCAAGCCTCGCACGGACGACATGCGGGAGGCGCCATCCATCGTGATGATCGAGGCGCTGCTCGCGGCCGGGGCCAAGGTGGTGGCCTACGATCCGGAAGCGCAGAAGTCCGCCCGCCGCATCTTCGGCAATCGGATCGCGCTGACCCGACGGAGCTATGACGCCCTGGAAGACGCCGACGCGCTGGCGATCATGACGGAATGGAGCGAGTTCCGCGAGCCGGACTTCGCACGCATGCGCGACCTGATGCGCGCACCGCTGGTCTTCGACGGTCGAAACCTCTTCGATACCGCGCAGATGAGCGCTCACGGCTTCGCCTACCATTCGATCGGACGCTGATGTGAGTGTCGTGCTCGTGACCGGTGGCGCCGGCTACATCGGCAGCCACGCCGTCAAGGCGCTGCGTGCCGCCGGGCATGAGGTCGTGGTGCTCGACGACCTCTCCGCCGGGCATCGGGCCGCGATCGGCGACACCCCGCTCGTCGAGGCGGACATCCGGGAGACCGCGACCGTTCGGGACACGCTCCGTCGCCATCGGGTCGACGCGGTCATGCACTTTGCGGCGGTCCTCGACGTCGGAGAGTCGGTACGAGAGCCGGCGCGCTACTACGATTGCAACGTCCGGGGGGCGTTGTCGGTGCTCGATGCGATGGTGGCCGAGAATGTGGGGCGTTTCGTGCTCTCGTCGACCTGCGCCGTCTACGGACAGCCGGACCAGACGCCAATCGACGAGACACTCCCGACTGCGCCGATCAACGCCTACGGCGAGACCAAGCTGGCTGTCGAACGCGCGCTACCGCACTACCACGCGGCATATGGCCTTCGGGCCATCGCGTTGCGCTACTTCAACGCGGCCGGGGCCGATCCCGACGGCGAGCTGGGCGAAGACCACAGTCCGGAGATTCACCTCATCCCCCGCGCGATCGAGGCGGTCCGGGGAGGCGCACCGCTGTCGCTGTTTGGCGACGACTATCCCACGCCCGACGGCACCTGTCAGCGGGACTACGTCCATGTCTCTGACCTGGCCGGCGGACACCTGTGCGCCTTGGATGCGCTCGAGCGGCAGGATGGATACCGGGCCTACAACCTGGGCACCGGACAGCCGCAGTCGGTGCTCCAGGTGATCGAGGCGGTCGAGCGGGTCACCGGACACGAGGTCCCCCGAACGGTGGTGGCTCGTCGCCCGGGTGATCCAGCGGTACTGTACGCGGCGGCGAGTCGCGTCCGGGATGAGCTCGGGTGGTCACCGCGCTTCACTAGCCTGGACGACATCGTCGCGACCGCCTGGCGCTGGCATGACACGCACCCGGACGGCTACGCCAGCTGACCCGAACCGTGAGCCCCCTGTTTCGACTGCTGCGTTATGCCAGACCCCACCGGGGGCCGGTGCTGGCTGCCTTGCCGGCCATGGCGGCCTACGCGGTGGCATCGACCGGACTGGCTGCGCTGATTCAGCCGATCTTCGACAGCCTCCTGCCGCAGAGCGAGCAGCAGGGGCCAACCGGGATTGCGGCCTTCGTCGAGCCGATCCTGGGTGGTCTCCTGCCCGATGGCAACGACATCGCGCTGATCTCGGTCTTGCTGATGGCGTTCTACGTGGTCAAGGGGGCGGGCGCCTATTTCTCGGTCTATCTCATGGCCGACGCCGGCCAGCGCCTAGTCCATGACCTGCGCAGTGACCTCTTCGGGCACATTCTGGGACAGTCGACCGCGTTCTTCGGCCGACGCCAAACCGGCCAGCTCCTGAGTCGAATCACGAGCGATGTCACCCGGGTCCAACAGGTCGTCTCGGAGACGTTCGGTGACCTGCTGCGTGAATCGCTGGCCCTGGTGGGCTATGCGGCATTCCTGCTGTATGTCGACGCGCGCCTGGCATTGGTGTGCATGACCGGGGCTCCCCTGGTTATCTACCCGCTGGTCAGGCTGGGGCAACGGGTACGCCGGACGACCCGGCGGAGCCAGGAGCACATCGCGCACCTCTCGCATCTGACGGTCGAGGCGTTCACCGGGCACAGGATCGTGCAAGCCTTCGAGGCCGAGCCGTTCGAGCACCAGAAGTTCGTGGACGCCTCGGAGCGGCTTTATCGGACCAACATGAAGGTGACGAGCACCTTGTCGGCCCTGCCCCCTCTGATGGAGCTCCTGGGCGGCTTCGCGGTGGCGGGCGTGCTCTGGTACGGGAGTCGCGAGATCGCGTCGGCCGATCTCAGCCCGGGCCAGTTCACATCCTTCGTGGCGGCGCTGCTCCTGATGTACGGGCCGATCAAGAAGCTGAGCCGCGTCAATGCCAACATCCAGAGCGCGATCGCGGCGGCCGAGCGGATTTTCGAAACGCTCGACGTGCATACGGAGACGGCCGATCGACCCGGGGCAGTGAGCCTGCCGTCGCTCAAGGAGCACATCGAGTTCCGCGACGTGACGTTCCAGTACCAGGACGCCGAGGATCCGGTGCTGCGGGGCGTCTCCTTTACCGTCGAGGCGGGCCAGGTGGTGGCGGTCGTGGGGTTGAGCGGGGCGGGGAAGACCACACTCGTGAACCTGGTGCCGCGGTTCTATGACGTGACTGGCGGCGCCATTCTGATCGATGGCCTCGACCTTCGCCAGGTCAGCCTGGCGTCGCTACGGAAGGCGATCGGCATCGTGACCCAGGACACGATTCTGTTCGATGCCTCGATAGCCGAGAACATCGCGTATGCCTTGCCCGACGCCGATCCGGCCGAGATCGAGGCGGTGGCGAAGGCGGCACACGCGCACGAGTTCATCGTGGATCTGCCCGAAGGCTACGACACGATGATCGGCGAGCGGGGGCAGCGACTGTCGGGGGGACAACGTCAGCGACTGACGATTGCGCGGGCCCT
>CAJWMX010000302.1 GCA_913043805.1 uncultured Acidobacteriota bacterium
CGCTCGACGGTTCGACCCCCTTGCTCACGACTCGAGTGTGCGGGGGCAGGGCGAGCTTGGGATGGAAGCGGGCACCATGGGAGCCCGCGACGCAGTGCGAGGGCCACTCGCCGCTCGGCGCGAAATGCGACGAGTCGGCCGGGTGCCAGTCGCGAGTCGCATACAACGGTCGATCGGCCGGAGAGTCGAGAATCAACCGGTTGACGACGGGAACGACGAGATCCCCGCCCGGCACGGCCAACGCTCCCCCTGGGCAGAAGTCCCGCTGCACGTCGATGACCAGGAGCGCGGTGCGGGCGCGGAGCGGTGAGCCGACCGTTTCGGACATCGGTGATACATTACCATCGCGCCACGCGCCACTATCGCTTCGATTTCCTCCATATGGCCCCCGCCGGAGCGCTTTCAACCGACCTTTACGAATTCACGATGGCCGCCGGCTATCACGTGGCCGGAGACACGGCTCGGGGGACGTTCGAGCTGTTCGTCCGGGAGCTTCCGCCGACCCGGGGCTACCTCGTCGCGGCGGGGTTGGAACCGGCCCTGGAGTTCTTGGCGTCGTGGCGCTTCCTGCCGGACCAGATCGACTTCCTGCGCTCGGTCCCGGCGCTGGCCGGGGTGCCAGGATCGTTCTTCGACGAGTATCTGCCGCAGTTGAGATTCAGAGGGGACGTCTGGGCGATGCCTGAGGGGACGCCCGTGTTCGCGGGAGAGCCACTGCTGCGGGTGACGGCGACGCTGGCTGAGGCGCAGCTCGTCGAAACGGGATTGCTGTCGACGGTGCTCTTCCAGACCTCGGTGGCGAGCCGGGCCGCGCGTGTGGCCGGGGCCGCGGCCGGACGGCCGGTGACGGAGTTCGGTGGGCGCCGGGCCCATGGCACGGATGCGGCGGTCGCGGCGGCGCGCGCGGCGATACTCGGTGGATGCGCCGCCACGTCGAATGTCGAGGCCGGCTTCCGCTATCGGATTCCGCTGGCGGGGACCATGGCGCACTCCTGGGTCATGGCGTCGACCGATGAGGTGAGCGCGTTCCGACGCTACGAGGAGCTCTTCGGCGAACAGGCGGTGCTGGTGATCGACACCTACGATCCAGTGGTGGCCACCGACGCCATGATCGCCGCGGGGTTGAAGCCGGCCGCGGTCCGTCTTGATAGCGGAGATCTCGATACGCTGAGCCGGACGGTGCGGGCCCGGCTTGATGCGGCGTCGCTGACCAGTACGCGGATTCTGGTCAGTGGGGACCTGGATGAGCATCGCGTGGCGGCACTGGTGGCCTCGCGAGCCCCGATCGACGGGTTCGGGGTGGGGACTGCCTTGAGCACCTCTTCCGACGCGCCGTCGTTGAGTGGTGTGTACAAGCTGGTGGAAACTGAGCAGGACGGCGTGTCGACCCCGCTCATGAAGCTGAGCGAAGGGAAGCGCACCGAGCCTGGGCGCAAGCAGGTCTGGCGCCTTCGTGAGGGGGGACGCGCGGTGAGCGACACGGTCGGTCTGATCCGGGAGTCTGGCCCGGCCGGGGCCGAACCGCTGCTGCGGCAGGTCATGAGCCGAGGTGAGCGGGTCCTGGCGCCAGTGTCGCTCTCGGCCTCCCGCTCGGCGTGTTTGACGGCAGTGACAGAGCTTCCGGCCGAGGTGCGTCGTCTGGAGGCACCGGCCGACTACCCGGTCGCGCGGGGCGCGGCACTCGGCCGGCTGGTCGAGAGGTTGTCGACCGAGCGTACCGGAGTGACGCCAGATGTCGAATGAGGCGAGTGAGGCGGGACGACCGCCGGCGGTGCACGTCGCCCCTGACGTGGATACGGTGGCCGCGGAGCTGGCCGCGGCGTTCATCGACGCGGCCCGCTCGGTCGTGGCAGAGAGACCGTTCTTCGTCGTACTGCCGGGCGGGAAGTCCCCGATGCCGTTCTTCGACTGTCTCGTCTCGAACCATCGAGACCGGCTCCCATGGAATCGCGTCCGATTCGCGTGGTCTGACGAGCGGTGGGTGCCGGCAGCGGATCAAGACTCGAACTTCGGTCTGGCCAGACGTCGGCTGCTGGAGCCGTTGGGACTGGACGTGCGGCAGGTGGCCTGTCCAGTGGCGACCGACCTGGAGACCCCGGAGGTGGCGGCGGTCGAGTATGAGCGACAGCTGCGCCAACACTGGGCGGTGGCCGAGGGGCGGCCGGATTGGGTGCTCCTGGGAATCGGGGGAGACGGTCACACGGCGTCGCTGTTCCCCAGGCGGCGCGTGGCGTCCGACGCCTGGGTGCTCGCGGTCGAAGATAGCCCGAAACCGCCGCCTCGACGTGTGACCATGACCTGGACCGCGTTCCGGCGGTCTCGGCAGCTGCACATCGTTGCGACCGGAACGGCCAAGGCCTCGGCGGCACGTGAGGCGAGGGCGGCGGCGCTGGATCTGGCCCGATTCCCGCTGCACGGCGCGCGCCAGTGCGAGGGCGAGGTGCACTGGTGGTTGGATCAGGCTGCCGCTGCGGAGGGGGACGGACGTGGGTGAGGGGACGATAGCGCTGTCCATTCCGGCATCGTTGAAGGCGGCGGTCGCTGACGCGTCGGCGCAGTGGGAGCGCGACCGCGGTACCGACCGGCTATGGGCGCTCGACGCCGGCCTCTGGACCGGAAGCGATGAAGACTGCTGGCTCGGGTGGTTGGAGGCACCGGACCGCGCTCCGGTAGAGGAACTGGAGGCGCTGCGGCGAGAGGTCGCCGCCGATGGCGTTCGAGACGTGCTGTTGTTGGGGATGGGGGGCTCCAGTCTGGCACCCGAGGTGCTGGGAGATGTGCTGGGCGGTCAGTCAGACGCCAGACTCCATGTCCTCGACTCGACTGATCCTGGACAGATACGCGCCACGATGAGCCGGGTCGACCTGGAGCGTGGGCTGGTGATCGTGTCGAGCAAGTCCGGCACCACGCTCGAGACGGCGCGGCTGGCCTACTACCTGCTCGACCGACTCGCCACGGTCGTGGGGCGAGATCGCGCAGGCAGTCGGTGTCTGGCGATCACCGATCCTGGTTCGGCGCTGGAGGAGGTGGCCCGGAACGCGCGCTTCAGGCGGGTGTGGCATGGGGAGCCGACGATCGGCGGACGTTTTTCGGCGTTGTCGAACTTCGGTCTGGTGCCGGCTGCCGCGATCGGGCTCGACGTCAGACGCCTGGTCACCGAGGCCCAGGCGATGGCGAACGCATGCGGCGACCCCGGCCCGCAGAATCCAGGAGTGGCGCTTGGCCTGGTGCTGGGCGTCGCGGCCGCGTTGGGTCGAGACAACGCGACGTTGGCGTTGCCACCGGGCCTGGCGCCGCTGGGCTCGTGGGTCGAACAGCTGGTCGCCGAGTCCACGGGGAAGGCGGGGCGCGGCGTGATGCCCGTGGTGGATGAACCGCTTGGACCACCAGAGGCGTATGGCGACGACCGGCTCTTCGTGTACGTGCGTGATGGGGCGGACGATCGGCTGGAGGCGCCGGTCGCCGCGCTTGCCGCGGCGGGGCAACCGGTGGTGACCGTGGCGATGTCCCATCCGCTGGCGGTGACGGCGGAGTTCTTTCGCTGGGAAGTCGCGACCGCGGTCTGCGGGGCCATCCTGGACGTGAATCCGTTCGATCAACCGGATGTCGAGGCCAGCAAGGTCGCGAGCCGAGCGCTGATGCGCGCCTACGAAGAGCACGGGGAGCTTCCCGCCAGCCACGAAGTGGTGAGAGACGGTGGCGTGTCGGTGGTGTCGGCCGAGGAGCTGTCGGCGCGGAAGGCGTCCGGGACGATGACCATGGAGGGAGTGGTCTCAGCCCATCTTGGGGAGCTACGGCCAGGAGACTATTTCGCGTTGTTGCTATACCTGGGCCGAAACGCGGAGACCCTGGCCGTCGCGGAGCGGATTCGAACAACGGTCCGCGACGGTCGCCAGGTGGCGACCGCGGTCGGGTTCGGCCCTCGGTTTCTCCACTCGAGTGGACAGCTCTTCAAGGGAGGACCCGACCGAGGCGTGTTCCTCCAGGTGACCGCGGACGACCCGGAGGACCTGCCGATTCCCGGTCATCCCTACTCGTTCGGGGTGGTCAAGGCGGCGCAGGCGCGGGGCGATGCCCAGATACTCGAGGCACGGGGGCGGCGGCTGCTGAGCGTGCACCTGACGGGAGACCCGCGTCAGGGATTGCGCCAGCTGGAGGCGCTGGTAGCCTCGGCCGTGGCCGGGCGTCAGTGACCGGTCCACCGCGGTCGTTGCTTAGCGACGAAGGAGCGGACCGCTTGCTGGAAGTCGTGACTCGTATAGCACTGGGTGATGAGGTCATAGGCCAGTTCCGGGGAGTCTCGGCCCGAGCGTTGGAGTCTCCTGACCAGCTCTTTGGTGACCGTGAGTGTCAGCGGAGCGTTGCCGACCAGAGTCCCCGCGATATCATCGACGAGCTGGTCGAGCTCGTCGGCCGGTACGACGCGGGTGGCGACGCCTACGCGAAGCGCTTCGTCCGCGTCCAGCAGACGACCGGTGTACATCAGGTCCTTGAGGCGCGCTGGTCCGACCAGTTCCAGGAGCCTGGCGCAGTTGGCGGCCGACAGGCAGTTGCCAAGCGTGCGCGCGACCGGGATGCCCA
>CAJWMX010000303.1 GCA_913043805.1 uncultured Acidobacteriota bacterium
GCCACTGGCTCGACGCCCGGCAACCGGACGTCGTTGGCCTTCAGGAGCTCAAGCTCGACGACGACGAGTTCCCACACGACGAGATACGGTCAGCCGGCTACCACGCGGTGTCGTTCGGTCAGAAGGGCTGGAACGGCGTCGCCGTGCTCACCCGGGAACCCGTGTCGGTGGTCCAGCGAGGTCTTCCGGGGCAGGACGACTTCGGCTCCCGGCTGATCACGGCGATGGTCGGCGACCTGTCGTTCACCACCATCTACTGTCCCAACGGCAAGTCGGTCGAGCACGACGACTACCCGCGCAAGCTCGACTGGTTCGAGAGCCTGGCGGCACATTTCGCCGACACCCACGACCCATCACGACCGACCATCCTGTGCGGCGACTTCAACATCGTGCCGGCTCCGATCGACAGCTGGAACGAGGAGGGAATGGTCGGCCGCATCTTCCACACCGATGCCGAACGGGAGCGCTATCACCGGCTCCACGCTTGGGGGTTCACTGACCTGTACCGACACCACCTGCCGGACACCCAGTTCTTTTCCTGGTGGGACTATCGCGCCGGCGCGTTCCACCGGAACCACGGGCTGCGGATCGATCTGATTCTCGGTACCGCGCCAGTCGTGGAGCGGGTTCGTCACGCGGAAGTGGACCGGGACTACCGCAAGAAGAAGGACGGCTTGACCGCGTCCGATCACGCGCCGGTCATCGTCGAGCTGGGGTGAGTATCTCCCTCAGAGCCCGAGCCGTTCTCCGAGCTGTCTCGTCCGCGGCGGTGGCGTGGTGACTCCCGCCCGGGAGAGCGCCTCCACGCATTCCTCGAATAGTGGGCGCGGCCGGTGGCATGGGCGCGGAGGATGGGTCACGAGACGGTCGTTGCCCGACTACAACGTGAGACTTCATAGAAGCGCCGGAGGCGCATTGCTGCTGTGGCTGGCGGCCGCCAGCCTCGCGACGGCGCAGACGCCCGCCGGTTCAGGGCAGACCCTGTTCGGACCACCGCCGCCGGCACCGCCAGCCGTCATCGCCCGCGACGACACGGGGGTGACGGTCCGGGCCGTCCGGGTCCAGGCACCGCTCCGGATCGACGGCGTCCTCGACGAGGCGGCCTTTTCCGAGGTGGCCGCCATATCGGATTTCATCCAGAACGACCCGAACGAGGGGGCGCCGGCGACCGAGCGGACCGAGGTGTGGCTGCTGTTCGACGATGAGCATGTCTATGTCGTGGCCCGATGCTGGGAGACGCGTCCGGATCTCAGAATCGCCAACGAGATGCGGCGCGACAACATCCGCATCGTGCGTGACGACAACTTCGCCTGGTCGTTCGATCCGTTCTACTCCCGTCGCAACGGCATGCTGTTCGAGGTGTCCGCGGTAGGAGGGCGGCTCGACGCGGAGCTGACCAATGAGTCGCAGGTCAACACCGACTGGAATCCGGTCTACGACGTGTCGGTCGGCGAGTTCGACGGCGGATGGGTGATGGAGGCGGCGATTCCATTCAAGTCGCTCCGCTACAGGGGCGCCGGGCCGCAGGTCTGGGGCTTTCAGGCTCGGCGGGTCAACCGATGGAAGAACGAGTCGTCGTATCTGACGCCGCTCTCGGCCGCACAGGGGCTCCGTGGCCACTTCCGCATGTCGCTGGCGGCGACGCTCGTGGGCATCGAGGCGCCCGCGTCCTCCCACGTCTTCGAGGTGAAGCCGTATGTGATCGGCGATCTCGGTACGGCGGTGGTTGTCTCACCGCCGCGGCGAAACGAACTGAGCGGAGACGCCGGCCTCGACGTGAAGCTCGGGGTCACCCAGGGACTTACCGCTGACTTCACCGTGAACCCCGATTTCGCCCAGGTCGAGGCCGACGAGCAGCAGATCAACCTCACCCGGTTCAGCCTGTTCTTTCCGGAGAAGCGAGAGTTCTTTCTGGAGAACCAGGGCACCTTCGGGTTCGGTGGGGCGGTCACCAGTGGTCGGCTGGCCGGAGGCACCGACATGCCGGTGCTGTTCTACAGCCGGAGCATCGGACTCAGCGCGGGGCAGGAGGTGCCGCTGCGCGCCGGGGGGCGGCTGACCGGTCGGGTCGGAGCGTTCACGTTGGGCGCCCTCAACATCCAGGCGGATGACGACACCGATGCGGGACTGGCCGCGACCAACTTCACGGTGCTCCGACTCCGCCGCGACATCCTGCGCCGAAGCAGTATCGGGGCGATGTTCACGGGGCGGTCGGACAGTGTGCGCAGTGACGGGTCGAACGAGGCGTACGGCCTTGATGGCACCTTCGGCTTCTACGATGACCTGACCATCAACACCCACTGGGCCCAGACCCGCACCGAGAACTTCGACGGTGACGACACCAGTTATCGGGCCCAGCTCGACTATGCGGGCGATCACTACGGGTTGCAGCTCGAGCATCTCCTCGTCGGCGACGCCTTCAACCCGGAGGTTGGCTTCGTCCGACGGCGCGACATGCGCCGGAGCTTTGTCGAGAGCCGGTTCAGCCCGCGTCCGTCCAGCATCGGCTGGGTTCGCCGCTTCGTCTGGACGGGGTCGCTGGCCTACGTCGAGAACCTCTCGGGAGTGGTCGAGACGCGGGAGATCTCCGCGGGGTTCACGATCGAGCTCGAGAACAGTGATCAGCTGATCCTGTCCGGGACCCGGGCCTACGAGTTCTTGCCGCAACTGTTTGCGATCGGTGGCGGCGTGACCCTGCCTGTCGGGGGCTATGACTTCGACTTCGGCAGTATCGGCTACAACTTCGGGCAGCAGCGCTGGTACTCGGCGAACCTGATGGTCGAGCATGGGACCTTCTTCTCGGGACACAAGACGACGCTGGCGGTGGGGCGGGGACGGGTCAGCCTGACCAACCAGTTCTCCGTCGAGCCGACCTATTCGTTGAATTGGATCGAGCTGGCGGAGGGGCAGTTCACGACACACCTCACCGGCGCCCGAACCACCTACACGATGACGCCGCGGATGTTCGCCAGCGCGCTCGTCCAGTACAACTCGACCATCGAGGCGGTGTCTGCCAACATCAGGTTTCGCTGGGAGTACTCGCCGGGAAGCGAGCTGTTCGTGGTGTTCAACGAGGACCGCGACACCGGTTCGCTGCGGTTTCCTCGTCTGACGAGTCGCACGTTCATCGTGAAGTTCAACAGCCTGTTACGGTTCTGAGGTTCGGATGCGCTTCTACAGCCCACGCGTGCTCGCCGCGACCCCCGGGTTGTGCGTCTGGATCGGGGTGGGGGCGGTGTGTGCGCAGGAGCCAGAGCCGAGGTGGCTCGACGTCGCTCGGTCCACGGTCACGTTGCGGGTCCTGGGGCCCGATCGGAGCGTGGCGCTCGTCATCGAGGCGCCGCTGGCGGAGGGCTCGGTGGAGGAGACCGAGCCGCCGCACCTTGCCCTGGTCATCAATGTGTCGGATCTGAGGGTGGTCGACGCCACCCGTTCCGCCGATGAGCGCCGGACCGCGCTCGAGCGGGTGATCGGCCCGGACGGACTCGACGGCGAGCGCTACACGCGCGTCACCTATCACTCGCTCACGGTCGAACAGCCGAGCCAGGACGCGTGGCTGATTCGTGGGGAGCTCGAGATGAACGGGCGGTTTCTCCCGCTCGATGCGCGGACCGTGCGCGATGGCGATCGGTTCACCGGGTCGGCGAGGCTCGTGCCCGCCGACTTCGGCGTGCTGCCGATGCACTTGGGGATCGCGGCCGGGCTGGTCGGTCAGACGGTCGAGGTGGAGTTCGACGTGGTACTCGAAGCGCCGTAGAGACGGTCACAGCCCGGCCAGGGCTGCCTCCGCACATTCCTGAGCCACGGTCACATACCGCGCGACGGTGTTGGTACCGACGACATACGGATGTGGGTCGCCTGGCTGTCGGGTGGCCAGCGCGGGAATCTTGGTCTTGGAGCCGTCGAAGTTCGTGTGGTTGGCGATCAGGACGTCGGCGCCCGCCTTCTCGACGATCCCTCGAAACCGCTCGGCGGAGTCGGCATACATCTGCAACCGCTCTCGGTTTGGGCCGAAGTTGAACGCCGTGCCGCCCAACGCCGCCGCCAGATGGGAGCTTCCGCCGTCACGGACCGGCACGAGTGTCGAGATCGTTCCCTCCGTGTGCCCCGGCGTCAGATACAGCGTCACGGTGGTGTCGCCGAGCGACAGTCGCTGCTCGTCGGTCGCGACAATGTCCCGTTCCGGCTTCCAGGTGGGGTTTCGTTCGTCGAGCAGGTCCCAATCCTCGGCGCCTATCACCACCTGCGCGCCGTAGCGCTCCTGCAGAAGCTTGGCGCCGCCGGCGTGATCCAGGTGGGCATGGCTGACGACGACGTATTTGATGTCGGCCGGATCGAAACCCAGCGCGGTCAGGCCGTCGATGACCTCGTCCTCGACCGAGTAGTCGAAGATGGCGTCGATCAGAATGATTCCGTCCGAGGTCGTGACTGCCCAGGCCGAGTACTCGGTCATCCCCACGTAGTAGAGGTTGTCGAACACCTGGACCGGTTCTGTTCAGGCGTCAGCAACTCGGTCAGCAAGCTTTCGAACGCCTCGTTCATCCACTGGATGTCCGCCAGCGCCCGATCGCGGTCGG
>CAJWMX010000304.1 GCA_913043805.1 uncultured Acidobacteriota bacterium
GAAGTCCTGTACGGCGTGTTCTGCTCGCCATCCTCGGCTCCGCCGAGCAGGCCTATACACCGTCTGGTCTGGGCGCCGTATTCGTGTTCATGGCGATCGGTGGCTTCTGGGCCGCGCTGCAGGCGGAGACTCGTGCCGTCTTCTGGGGCGGCATGGTTGGTATCGTCGCCGTGCTGCTCTACACGGCGCTGACAACCGGGGCGGTGCTGCGGGGAGAGCTTTCGGTGACGGGAGCGTTCCTCCTCAATCACCTCTTGAAGGTGCTGGAAGGGATGCTTGGGGGCTTCATCGCGGGCGCCAGGATGGAAGCACGCGGGTAGGGCCGCCGAAGGAGCAGCAGAAGGAGGGGGCAGGGCCGAAGCCCCGCCCCCAGAAGCTAGACGCGACCGCTGACCAGCGAGTCGACCACGCCGGGCTCTGCCAGCGTGGAGGTGTCGCCCAGATCGTCCACGTCGCCTTCGGCGATCTTCCGCAGAATCCGACGCATGATCTTGCCGGACCGGGTCTTGGGCAGCCCGTCGGTGAACTGAATCTTCTCGGGTGAGGCGTGCGGCCCGATGTCCGACCGCACCTGCTGCACGATCGCGGCCTTCATCTCGTCAGTCGGGGTCTGCCCGGTCTTCAGGGTCACATAGGCATAGATGGCGTTCCCCTTGATCTCATGGGGATAGCCGACCACCGCGGCCTCGGCCACCGTCGGGTAGCGGCCGATGGCGCCCTCGATCTCGGCAGTGCCCAGGTTGTGGCCTGACACGATGATCACGTCATCGACCCGGCCGGTGATCCAGTAGTAGCCGTCCTCGTCACGCAAACACCCGTCACCCGGGAAGTACCGCCCTGGGAACCGTGCGAAATAGGTATCGAAGAACCGCTGCTTGTCACCGTAGACGCCGCGCATCTGGCCCGGCCAGGACTCGAGGAGCACCAGGTTTCCTCGTACCCCGTTGCCTTCCAGGATGTTACCGTCGTCGTCGACTAGGGCCGGCTTGATGCCTGGTAGTGGATAGGTGGCCGAGCCCGGTTTGGTCGGCGTCGCTCCCGGCAGGGGCGAAATGAGGATGCCGCCGGTCTCGGTCTGCCACCAGGTGTCGACGATCGGGCACCGGCCGCCGCCGATCACCTCGTGATACCAGGTCCACTCCGGCGACTTGATCGGCTCGCCGACGGTGCCGAGCAGACGCAGGCTGCTCAGGTCGTACTTGTTCGGGAAGTCGTCGCCTTCCTTCATCAACGCCCGCAGCGCGGTCGGCGCGGTGTAGATGATGTTGACCTTGTGCTTCTCGCAGATCTGCCAGAAGCGGCCCCAGTCGGGGTAGTTGGGCACGCCCTCGTACATCATCGTGACGGCGCCGTTCGAGAGCGGCCCGTAGGTGATGTAGCTGTGACCGGTGACCCAGCCGATGTCGGCGGTGCACCAGTAGATGTCGCCCTCGTGATAGTCGAAGACGTAGTTGAACGTGGTGGCCGCGTAGGTGATGTACCCACCCGAGGTGTGGAGCACGCCCTTCGGCTTGCCGGTCGACCCTGATGTGTAGAGGATGAACAGCGGGTCTTCGGCGTCCATCGGCTCGGCGTGACAATTCGGGTCGGCCGCGCCCAGCGCGTCGTGCCACCAGACATCGCGCCCGTCGACCATGTCGACCTCGGCGTCGGTCCGCTTCACCACCAGGATCTTCTCGATGCTCGGCGTCTGCTCGACCGCCTTGTCGGCGTTGGCCTTCATGGCGATGTCGAGCTTGGCGCCGCGCACGCCGGTGTTCTGCGTGACGATCGCCTTGCACGCCGAGTCGTTGATCCGGGTCACCAGGCTGTCGGCGGTGAAAGCGCCGAACACGATGGAGTGCACCGCGCCGATCCGCGCGCACGCCAGCATCGCGACCACCAGCTCGGGAATCATCTGCATGTAGATGCAGACTCGGTCGCCCTTCTCGATCCCGAGATCCTTGAGCGCGTTCGCCGCCCGCTGCACCTCGGCGTGGAGCTGGGCGTAGGTGTAGGTCTTGTTGTCGGCCGGGTCGTTGCCTTCCCAGATGAGCGCGGTCGCGTCGCCGCGCCCGGCTTCCACGTGTCGGTCGACGCAGTTGTAGCAAACGTTGAGCTTGCCCCCGAGATACCAGGCGATC
Organism: uncultured Acidobacteriota bacterium; assembly: GCA_913043805.1. GTDB lineage: Bacteria > Acidobacteriota > Vicinamibacteria > Vicinamibacterales > UBA8438 > UBA2994. The sequence goes on from CAJWMX010000304.1 coordinate 2,124, forward strand.
TCGGCCTTGTTGTAGTCGACCTCACGGACCGTGTGCCACTTCTCGGCCCAGGTGATGCGCTGTTCAGCCTGCTCGGCCCAGAACGCCTCGGGGTCGGCAATCGACCGCTCGTAGAGGGCTCGATACTCGTCGAGCGACTTCACATACGCCTTGGCGGAAAAATCGGCGGGCGGATCGTAAACGGGAACCGCGTCGGTCTCAGGCTTGTTCGCCACAAATGTCTCCTATCGATGTGCGGTGCTGCGACCTTGGAGCATACCCCGATTTCCCGAGGCTACTGAAGACCTCGCTCGGTCACCAGGTAGGTCGCGAAGGTGCAGAGCCAGTGGCCACCTTCGTAGTGGTCGCCGGTCACCGACGCCAATCCCGCCTCCCGGTGCGCAGCCGCGGTGGCTTCGAGCGCCGGGCGTCGGGGGTCGTCTTCGGGAAGCGCGCTCAGGATTCCGTCGAGCATCCAGGCACGGCTCAGGTTGAGTCCATCCAGATGGGCCAGCTTGCCGTCGGTGGCGTCGGTCACGACGGCCGGTTCGATCCACGTGTGCTGGGTGGTCGGGATGGTAGGCAGCAGCGCCCGCAGGAACACCCGAAAGCGCTCGGGTTCGAGAATGCGCCGCATCAGGTCGGCCTCGGCCAGACAGGGCGATAGGAAGTCCTGCCCGGACGGCTCGTAGGCCAGCGGACAGTTGATGTCCTCGGCGTAGTAGGTGGTGATTCGCTCGTCGAGCAGATCGAGCATCTCGTCGTCACCGGCGACACGGGCCCAGTCGACGATGAGTCCGAAGGCGAACGCGGTCTGGGAGTGTTCGCCCACGCGGATGGGGTGGCTCAGCTTCGGCAACCACGCCTTGATCTGGATCGCGGCCAGTTCCTCGAGCGGACTGAGCGCCGTGAGCCAGCTTCGCGCGTCCGGATCGTCCCATTCGCGAAGCTCGGCCGCCAGCTGCAGCAACCAGGCAAGCCCGTAGGGCCGTTCGAACCCGGCTCGACCCGGTGCCTGGAGATAACGCGCCTCGGCCACGATGCTGGACACCGTCAGGCTCTGGGCCAGGGCCGCCCGGGCGGACGCGGCGAAGTCCGCGTCCGGGTACAGCCGACTGAGCCGGGCCAGCAACCAGTGTCCATGCACCGATGAGTGCCAGTCGAAGCAGCCGTAGAAGGCCGGGGTCAGCAGACGCGGCGGCAACGCGTCGGCGTCATCGTTGAGCACATGCGCGATCTTGTTGGGGTACTCACGATGCACGCAGTCCAGGGCCAGCTCGGCGAATCGAGCGGCCGTGGCCTCGTCGCTCTGGGCGGCGACGATCGACCCGGGAGCCAGGCCCAGAAACAGGACCAGCAGGAAGCACACCGAGACGGACTGGCCGCGAACCGGAAGCAGCATCAGGGACAGGGTAACGGATCCGGTCCGTGGTGGCCGTATACTGGCTCTGATGAGGTACTCGACGCGCTACGTCCTGACGGCGACGCTGATCCTCGGGCTGGGTGGAGCCGCATCCGCGCAGTCGTTGGAGCTCTATGTCTGCCAGAACGCCGGCGACCTGCACTCGCTCGATTTCGGACTGACGGTGTGCGACGCCTCGCCCACCGAGACGCTGCGAACGCGCATGGAGCCGGACAACCTGCAGCTGCGCGAAGGGGTGCTGGTGACCGAGGTGGCCGAAGAGGGACTGGGCTATGCCGCCGGCTTTCGACCCGGCGACGTCATCTACCGCGTGGGCGGAGCCGATGTCGGCGACAACGTCGAGACCGCCGCGCGGATGAGTCTGCTCGGCACCGACTCGGACACGCTCGTCAATTTTCTCCGCCGCGGCCGCCCCTACCGGATCAAGCTGCGCCAGCCGAGTCCGTAGCACGCTGGGGTCAGTGATGCCCCTCGCCCGGCATCGGCAGATGCACCAGCCAGGCAGTCACCGCCAGAAGCACCACCGCAATCGTCAGCTCGAACGCGCCCGCGCAGCGTAGCGCCGCGACGCCGTCCGGCGCGCCAAGCCGCGGTCGCACTTTCCGCCAGTTGTAGGCACCCACCATGGCGGTCCCCAGAAACAGCGTCGTCTTCAGCAGCAGCACCCGCCCATAGGTGCTGGTCCAGAGCTGGCTGAACTCGCTGACATAGAGGATTGCCGTCAACCCTCCGGTCACACCGACCGTCGCGGCCGCACCGAGTGCCAGGGGTGAGAACCGCTCGACGACGGACGCCGCCTGCCCGGGCTCGGCCCGCAGGGAGACGAGTCCGCTCGCCAGCAACACGCCCAGGGTACCCAGCCAGGCACCCGCTCCAAGCAGATGGAGCCCCTGCAGCAGCATCGGCCACCACACCGTCTCGCCCGCAACCGCGTGCCCGGTCAGCGGGGCGGTTCCGATCATGAGCAGCGTCGCCACCCCGAGCGCCGGCCAGCCCCAGCGGGGCGCCACCGGCACCAGTCCAGCCAGCAG
>CAJWMX010000305.1 GCA_913043805.1 uncultured Acidobacteriota bacterium
GTCCAGCTCGGTATAGTCGCGGCCGAGGGACACGCCCTTCGCCTTGAGCGAATCCACCACGGCGCGCAGATCGTCGACCTCGAAGCCGACGTGGTCAATTGCCCGGCCCTCGCTGGACGCATGCTCCCCCTGGGTGTTCCCGAAGCTCAGATTCATGCCGGGCACGTTCGCGGTGGTCTCGATCCGTCCCCGAGGGAGCCGCTCAAGCCCGAACATCTCGCCATACCAGTCGAGCACCTCATCGAACTGAGGCGTGAACCAGTGCACGTGATAGGCCTCGATCTCCACCGGCAGCATCTGGTCTTCCTGTAGCTCGACCCGCACGCCATCGGGGAGTGTCACATAGGCGTTGTGATGCCCCTCGGCGCCGGTGAACTCCGAGTCCACCGTGTAGCCAGCGGCCTTCCACCGCTCGAGCCACGCCTCGGTGTCCCGCACCTTGACCCCGTAGTGGTCCATGACCGAGCCCTGCGACCCCCCGGTGGGAGTCTGCTCGGTGAAGGCGATCAAGGTTCCCGGCATCCACACGCCGCGAAGCCGGCCTTTCCGGAACGGTGTGGCATCGAAGTGCTCCACCCAGATCCGCTCGTGCTCGTCGATGTCCGATACGTTGAAGTGCACGTGCCCGTAGACGATACCGGCCTCGTCGGGGACGGCCAGTTGAGCCCAGGCTGGCGTTCCAAGCGCCAGCGTGATGACGGCGGCCAACCACGGCTTGATGCTGCGCACGTTCCCGACCTCCTTGGTCAGACTCCATAGGGGCGTTGAAGCAGCTAGTAGTGTATCTTGCGACGACAACGATGCAACGACCATCGACCCTTCTCTGCGGCGGCCTGCTGGCCCTGGTCGCCTGCGGCCCCGCGCCGTCCTCGACCGCCCCGGCGACCACGCCATCGGCACAGCCCGAGCCGGTGGACGTCGTCCAGCCCCGGTTCCAGGTCGACCCGTTCTGGGCTCGCGAGCTGCCCAACGACTGGATCCTCGGACAGGTCTCTGGCATCGACGTCGACGAGGCGGATCACGTCTGGGTACTGCATCGCCCCGAGACCCTCGACGAACGACAGCGCGGCGAAGAGGGCATGTGCTGCGTGCCGGCTCCGCCGGTCATCGAGCTCGACCCGGGCGGGAACGTCGTGGGGGCCTGGGGTGGCCCCGGCGAGGGATATGACTGGCCCGCGAGTGAGCACGGTATCCACGTCGATACGGCGGGCCATGTCTGGATCGGCGGCAACGGTCAGGGCGATGCGCACATTCTCAAGTTCGACCGCGACGGCGCCTTCCTGCTGCAGATCGGCCAACCCGGCGCCAGCGGCGGCAGCAACGACACGGAGAATTTGGGCAGACCGGCGGGTGTCCAGGTCGATGCAGTCGAGAACGAGCTCTACGTGGCCGACGGCTACGGCAACCGCCGCGTCATCGTCTTCGATGCCGACACGGGCGAGTACCGAAGGCACTGGGGCGCCTACGGCGAACCACCCGATGACGTAGCGCTGGCTCCCTATGACCCGGACGCCGAGCCGATCCGCCACTACCGGAGCCCCGTGCACGACGTGGCGATCGCCGACGATGGGCTGGTCTATGTGGCTGACCGGACGAACAACCGGATCCAGGTGTTCCAGAAGGACGGCACCTTCATCACCGAATCCTGGATTCGCCCCGAGACGCTCGGGAGCGGGAGCGCGTCCGGCGTCGCGCTCTCCGAGGACCCCGGCCAGCAGTGGCTCTTCGTGCCGGACGGGACCAACAACGTCATCTGGATCGTCGACCGCGCCACCCTCGAGGTCCGCTATCACGTGGGGCGACTCGGCAAGCGCGCCGGGCAGTTCTATCGCCTCCACAACGTGGCGGTCGACTCGCGCGGAAATCTGTACACGACGGAAGTCAACGTCGGGCAACGGTTCCAGAAGTTCGACCGCCTACGTTGAGCGAGCCAACGATGCACGAACGACACACGACGTTACGGCGGTTCCCACATATCGCGTTCGCCCTGGTCATTCTGGTCATGGGCGTCGCCGCGGGACCGGTCCTCGGCCAGGAGGGCGCCGGCACGGAGTGGCGCAGTCACTCGGCTGACAACGGCGCCACCAAGTACTCGTCGCTCGACCAGATCACCTCAGCCAACTTCGAGGACCTCGAGATCGCGTGGCGATGGGACACCGCGGACACGCACCTGAGCTGGTCGACGCCAAGCGGTCCGTCCCTGCTCCCCGCCGACACGGTTTTCGACTTCCTCGAAGCCGAGAACCCCGAGCGCTGGGCCGATTGGGATGGCGTGAACCGTTCGCTCTCCCGTCCCTCGATCCGGGCGCTCGTCGCCACCCCGCTGATGGTCGACGGCGTGTTGTATGTGACCACCGCCCTCTACCGGGGCGCGGCGATCGACGCGCGCACCGGCCGCACCCTCTGGGTGCACGACCCGCGAGCCTATGAGTCGGGTTCGCCGCCGCCCCTTCCTTGGCGACACCGCGGCCCCGCCTACTGGGCGTCGGGCGCCGAGGCCCGCCTGTTCTGGGGAACCGGCGACGGCTACCTGGTCGCGGTGGATGCAGCCACCGGCGTGCCGGCCGCTGACTTTGGTGAGGGGGGCCGAGTCGATCTGTATGACGGTCTGCCCCGGGCCACGCGGGGACAACTCGATGCGCTGGATCTCCTTCCCCTGGGCTCTCAGTCTCCGCCGGTCGTGGTGGGCGACACGGTGATCATCGGTTCGTCAATCAACGACCGCGCGCTGCTGAAGGAAGCGCCACCGGGCTGGGTCCGGGCCTATGACGTGCGCACCGGTCGGCACAAATGGGACTTCCACACGGTGCCCCAAAGCGCCGACGAGTTTGGCGCCGACACCTGGTTGAACGACTCCTGGCGCTACTCGGGGAACACGAACGTCTGGTCGCTGATGAGCGCCGACAACGAACTGGGCCTCGTCTACCTCCCGATCGGCACCGCGACCAACGACTACTACGGCGGCGACCGGCTGGGCGACAACCTCTTCTCGGAGAGTCTGGTGGCGGTCGACGCCGAGACCGGCGAGCGCCAGTGGCACTTCCAGATGGTGCACCACGGGCTCTGGGACTACGACCTCCCGGCCGCCCCCAACCTGATGAACCTCCGGGTCGAAGGCCGCGACGTGCGCGCGGTGGCCCAGGTCTCGAAGCAGGGCTTCGTCTACACCTTCGACCGGGTGACCGGTGAGCCGATCTGGCCGATCGAGGAACGCCAGGTGGCGACCGACACCGACCTCGACGGAGAGGTGGTCTCCCCCACCCAGCCGTTCCCCACTCGCCCCGCGGCGTTCGAGTATCAGGGCACCTCCATCGATGACCTGATCGACTTCACGCCCGAGATCCGCCAGATGGCCATCGACGCGGTCGACGGGTTTCGGATCGGGCCGCTGTTCACGCCCCAGGTACTGGCTGGCACCATCATGCGGCCGTCTGTGGGCGGTGGGGCGAACTGGTCCGGCGCGGCGGCCGATCCAGAGACCGGCCTGCTCTACATTCCGTCGGTCAACACCCACTCCACGATCGGCCTCAGCCCGCCCGGTCCGGGGGAGGAACAGGCGACCTTGCGCTATCTGCGACGGTCGCTGAGCGCAGGCCCGGTCATGCCGCGTGGGCTGCCGCTCTGGAAGCCGCCCTACTCCCGGATGACGGCCATCGACATGAACTCCGGCGAACACGCCTGGATGACGCCGCTGGGAGCCGGAGACCGGATCAGGAACCACCCGATGCTGCGCGAGCTGGACCTCCCGCCCCTTGGGGGAGACTGGGGGCGAACCGGTCCGCTCCTGACCCGCACCCTCCTGATACAGGCGATGGTCGCCGGCGGCAGCGAGGGAGGGCCTCGCCTGGCGGCCTACGACAAGGTCACGGGCGAGGAGATCGGTTCGCTCGACCTGCCGAGCGGCGTCCTGGGCGCCCCGATGACCTACCAGCTCGAAGGCACCCAGTATCTGGCGATGACCCTGGGCGGCGAGGTGCCAGGTTTGATCGCCCTGCGGCTCCCGAGGTAGCGTCGACATCAGCATGTCGTTGCAGTTCACCGAGCGTCAGTCACGCACGATCGCCGCGGCCATCACCACGCTGGCCGCGCTGGTGATCCTCGTCGTGGTGGGTCTCCTCGGCTGGCTGGCCGCCTCGTTCCTCCGCACCTTCTCCGGCGTCTTCCTGCCCCTGGCGGTCGGCGCGGTCGCGGCGCTCGTCTTTCGCCCCTACTACGAGTGGCTCCGGAGCTCGGTCCGGCTCGGCATGACGCTGGCCGTGGTGGCCGTGTTCGGGTCGGCGCTGGTCCCGCTCGTGCTGTTCACCTGGTTCTTCGGGCGGATCGTGCTGGACCAGTTCGTCGGCCTGATCGCCCAGGCGCCGGCGTGGTGGGACGCGGCCGAGGCCTGGATCGACGCCCAGACTCCGCGGGCGACGGCGCTGCTCGACGGTCCCAGTGGGCAGCAGGTCGGCGAGCTCATCGCCTCGCAGCAGGAGGCCCTCCTCGGCTGGCTCCAGTCGCTGGGTACCCAGGCCATCTCGGCCAGTCTCGGGTTCGCCCGAGGC
>CAJWMX010000306.1 GCA_913043805.1 uncultured Acidobacteriota bacterium
CAGCCGGATGGCGAGGGCCTCGAAACCGCCGAAGAAGTAGTTCGGCAAGACGACCGACCCCGCGGCCAGCTCGTCAGTGTGGTTGCTGATCTCGCCCGAGTCCTCGACCTCGTTGACCGCGCCTTCCGGCTCGAACCGGGTGATCAGCGAGAAGGGAGCGTTCGACCGATACCCCATGATCCGGAGGCTGTGAGGATTCCATTGTTCGTCGTAGTGCACTTCGAACAGCTGGTTCTGGAGGTCGATCGGCTGACCGAGGTCGCCGCGTGACCTGATGACCCAGCCTTGCGGGCCGCGAGCCAGTTCGATCTGTTCGAAACCGATCGGATCGGAGCGGAAGAAGACGTTGAACGTGGCCGCGCTGGGAGTGATCTCGGAGGCGAGCTGAGCCAGGGCCGTCGGCACCGCCATGAGCTGGAGGGCGAGAGTACAATACCCGGCGAAGCGCAACACCGAGTGAGCATATCACTCCGTCCAGGACCTTCGCACCGCGCTCCCGCAGACAGAGAATGGCGACCGAATCCCCGTATCTGGCGGCCCGACAGGTCGCCGCGCTTCTCGACCTGACCGACCGCGGCCGGCTCCTGCTCACCGGCGCCGACAGCGCTGCGTACCTGCAGGGCCTGCTGACCAACGACATCGAAGCTTTGAGTCCGGGCCAGGGCTGCTATGCGGTCTATCTGACACCGCAAGGCCGGATGATTGCCGACATGAGTGTCTTGCGGATCGAGGACGGGATTCTGCTCGACGTGGACGCCTCGGTGACCGACGCGCTGCGCGAACGTCTCGAGGAGTTCATCTTTGCCGAGGACGTCGAGGTCGAGGACCGTTCCGACTCCTGGACCTCGCTGGTCTGTTGTGGTCCAGAGGCCGCGGCCATGCTGGCCGGTCTACTCGATGGCGAGGGCGGAGGGGACGCTGGACGTCTAGAAGGCCTGGCCGAGTACGCCCATCTGTCCGCGAAAGTCGACTCCGCGGAAGTGGTCGTGGCGTCGACGAGGACCTTTGGCGTTCCAGGCTTCCTGCTCTATCTGGAGACCGATGCGGGCGGAACGCTGAGCGAGCGTCTCGTCGAGAAAGGGGCCGTTCGGCTGTCGGCGGACGCGGCCGAGCTGCTTCGAATCGAAGCCGGGCGGCCGGTGTTTCCAGCTGATCTCGGTCCGGACGTGATACCGCTCGAGGCAGGGATCGAGGATCGGGCCATCAGCATGACCAAAGGCTGCTATGTAGGACAGGAGGTCATCGTCCGGATTCTGCACCGCGGCGGTGGACGCGTGGTGAGGCGACTGGTCGGACTCCGGTTCGAGGACGAGGTCGAGGCGGGTGACGTCCTGGTCGCCGACCAGGGCGAGCAGGACCCGGACGAGGCCGGAACGGTGACGTCGGTGGCGACGGCGGCCGGTGGCGGCGAGCGTATCGGACTTGGCTACGTGAAGCGCGATCTGGCGGAGGTCGGGACGCGCCTGCGTACCGCCACGGGGCACGGGGGCACGGTGGTGGCGCTGCCGTTCAGGCCCGCGTCTGATTCGCCAGCTTCCTGATCAGCTCTTCGTCGGCGGGTGGGAACGGAAGCGTGGTCAGCTCCAGCCGTTCGACCCAGCGTAGTTGCTGGCCCTGCTGGGGAGTCGGGATCCCCTTGGGGCGGCTCGCGTAGAAGCTCAGCACCACCCGGCGGTCGGGATAGCTGAAGTCGCTGCGGTGGAGCAGGGGCCCCACTTCGATTTCGACCGCCAACTCTTCCCTCAACTCGCGAACGAGGGCTTCGGTCGGGGTCTCGCCAGGCTCGACCTTGCCCCCAGGGAACTCCCAATAACCGGCCAGGTGGGTGCCCTCAGGGCGCTTCGTGATGCAGATTCTGCCGTGCTCTTCCAGCACGGCGGCCACGACCGTCACGAGCGTCCGTTCGGCGCCCTGGGTCACGACGTCGAGCTCTCCAGATCCGGGTTGAACGGGTAGGCGCGGCAGATCGCCCGCATCGGGCAGACAAGGCAGCGCGGCCTGCGCGCTACGCAGACCAGCGCGCCGAGATCCATGAGGGCCTGGTTGAAGTCGAACACATCCCGGCGCGGGAGCAGCGCCTCGGACATCGCCCAGAGGCGCTTTTGCATGGCGGTGGCTTTGCGGTCGCCCTGCCCCACGAATACGCGGAACAGCACTCGCGCGACGTTGGTATCGACGATGGCGGCCCGCCGGCCGAATGCGAAGCTCTGGACCGCGCCAACCGTGTAGGCGCCGATGCCCTTGAAGGAACGCAGCGTGGTCTCGTCCGACGGCAGCTCGCCATCGTAGCGGGCCACGACCTCGCACGCGATCTCGTGGAGGCGTCGGGGGCGGGCGTTGTAGCCGAGAGGACGCCACGTCTCGGCTACGTCCTCCGCAGCGGCGGCGGCCAGGGCCTCGAGTGTCGGGGATTTCTCGAGCCACTCTTCATACTTGGGCAGCACCCGGTCGACCTGGGTCTGCTGCAGCATCATCTCCGAGACGAGAATCCGGTACGGATCCCGAGTTCGACGCCACGGGAGGTCGCGTCCGTTGCGGCGATACCAACCCAGCAAGCGCCGTCTGAACCGGCGTCGAAGCGGCGGCGCCGGCAGTTCTGCGGTAGCGGCCGCCTTGCCCGACCGGTCTGAGGAATGCCCCATGAGCACGGCACTATAATCGACGCGTGAAGATCTACACCCGCACCGGAGACGCCGGAGAGACCGGATTACTCGACGGTCGCCGCGTCTCGAAGGCGGCTCCTCGGGTCGACGCCTATGGGGAGGTCGACGAACTCAACGCGTGTCTAGGCCTGGTCCTGAGCACCGACCTTCAGCCGGACCTCGTCGAGATACTGACGCGCGCGCAGCGTCAGCTGTTCTCCCTAGGGGCCGAACTCGCGGATCCGGCCGGCAACCTGACCCAGAAGAAAGCGTCGGTCGATTCGGGGGAGACTTCGGCGCTGGAGGAGGCGATCGACTCGCTCGAGAGCGAACTACAGCCGCTCACGCGATTCATCCTTCCGGGGGGGCATCCAGCCGCCGCGGCGGCGCATCTGGCCCGCGCCGTCTGTCGTCGGGCCGAGCGGCGCATGGCGGGCCTGGGCGAAGGACAGGTTTCCGCCGAGGCGCTGGCCTACGTCAATCGCTTGTCGGATCTGCTGTTCGTGATGGCCCGCGCCCTGAACGCGCGCCACGGTGTCACCGAGCAGGAGTGGTAGCCAGGTCGTCCGGTTGGCGAGTAGGGAGCGCCTGGTCTTGGTGTTCCATGTCCGCGCGGACCGCGTCGAAGACGGCGCGAGCCAGTTCCTGCGAAACCCGTTCGCGGATGCTTCCGCACTCGACCATCACGTCGCCCGCGCCGCTTCGCAGCAGGACGTCCCACCGGTCGTGCGCGATTCCCTCGGGCCTGTCGGCAAACGAACCCGAGTCGCCGCCATCTTCGTGGCCGTGCCGGCGTGTGGCGTAGGAGACGAGTGGCGACCCGTTGATGAGCACGCGAACTAGACGTACATCGTCGCGAGGCACGACCCGTTCGCCCCAGTAATAGTGGGTGCCGTCGCTGACAAACAGCTCGAGGCCTTCCTTTGTCGGGATCTCAGCGATCACAGTGCGACCCGACTCCACCAGCGTTCGGCGCTCGCGGTCCCGACTGCGCTGGTGATAGCGGAGGGTCGAGATCAGCCCGAGCGCGAAGAAGAAGAGACCGAGGGCCACCATGGCCGCGACCACATCGCGCATCGCAGCCATGCTACCAGGATTAGAATCGCCCAGATCCGATGTCGTCTTCTGCCTTGCCGACCGATCCGGCCCTCGTCGCGGCTTATGCCGCGTGTGCCAGGCTCGCCCGCGCCCACTACGAAAACTTCCCCGTGGCGTCGTGGGCGCTGCCGGCACCGATGCGGCCGCACATCGCCGCTATCTACGCCTTTGCCAGGACCGCTGACGACTTCGCTGACGAGGGGACGATGGCCTCCGAAGAACGGCTGCGGCGACTCGACGAGTGGGGCGAGCGTCTCCGCAGGTGCGTGGACGGCTCACCGGGTGGGGGGGACGAGCCGGATGCGGCCACGTTCTTGGCGCTGTCGCACACGATCCGGGTGTGTCGTTTGCCGGTGGTCTTGTTCGAAGACTTGCTGAGCGCGTTCCGACAGGATGTGGGTACCCACCGCTATGAGACGTGGCCCGAGCTCCTGGACTACTGTCGGCGCTCCGCCAATCCGGTTGGGCGGCTGGTGTTGCGGGTGGCGGGGCACGAAGACGAGCGGCTCGACCGGGCGTCGGATGCGCTCTGCACCGCGCTTCAGTTGACCAATTTCTGGCAGGATCTGGCCCGCGATCATGCGGCAGGCCGGATCTATGTTCCGGCCGAAGATCTAGATGCGTGTGGCGCTCTGGAGTCCGACCTCGAGTCGAAACGCTTCACGCCTGGGTGGCGCGACGCGTTGCACAGGGTAGGCGCCAGGACCCGTGAGCTGTTCGGGGAAGGTCGGTCAGTGTGCGACGGCGTCAGCGGTCGCCTCGCCCTGGAACTGCGCTTGACCTGGCTTGGCGGTCTG
>CAJWMX010000307.1 GCA_913043805.1 uncultured Acidobacteriota bacterium
TCGGCTCGGTCTCGCTGGGCTCCGATGTCATTCGCTACAACACCGGCGACCCGGAAACCTGGTTCTTCCGCCAGCTCGAGGAGCGGCTGGAGGAAACGGGTCGGACCATCCCGATTCCCGCCACTCCCCATCGGGCTGCCGCGGCCGACGTGCTCGGCGTCGCGGACCCGTGTCTCAATGAACCACCAGCCAACGCAGCTCCGGCCAGCGCGCCCACCCTGCTACTGGCGGTGCCGGCGCTGTTTCACGACCTGGCTCCGGGAGCGGAGACGGTCCTCACGCTGGAGGTCACCGTGGCGCTGGACGGCGCCATCTCATCCCCTCGCGTGCTCGGCGCCCGCGGTGGCGAGGTCAGTCCAGGGATGGTCGACGCGGCCCTCGGCGCAGCCTCGCTGTGGCGATATCAGCCCAGCCGGCGACGCCGCTGCACGCTGCCGTTCATCGGTCAGATCAGCATGGCGTTCCGGGGCCCCGATACGACCGGGGCGCCATCGTCGTTCACCGAGCAGATCTACGAGCCGGGCCCCGACATTGAGAACCCACAGGTGCTCGAAATGGTCCAGGCCCGCTATACCACCGAGGCGCAACGCCGTGAGATCGAAGGACGCGTGCTGGTCTCGGCAGTGGTGCTGCCCGACGGGACCGTCGGCGACGTCCAGGTGGTCGAGTCGCTCGATGCCAGCTACGGCCTCGACCGGTCAGCCGTGGACGCCGCCCGTAGCTGGCGATTCTCGCCCGGTACGCGAGAAGGCCGCCCGGTCGCCGTCCGGGTGATCATCGAGCTGACATTCGCGCTCCAGGTCGGCCGCTAGGTTTCTCGGCGATCCGCCCGCCTCGCCAAGAAACCACCCTCGAACGTTCTTCAGGATCCGGCGGGTCGCTACAGCTCGCGGATCCTGACGTTCCTGAACTTCACGACTCCCGCGCCGTACTGCAACGCGATCGGACCGCTGGCAAACTGGCCGTCCTCCACGTCGACCATCTCTTCCCCGTTCAGGGTGACCTGCAGTCGCGAGCCGCGGGCCGTGATCTCGTAGCTGTTCCATTGGCCACCGGTGTTGATCACGCTGGCCGGGCTGGCGATGTGGACAATCCCACCGGTCCGATACGTCTGGTCAGCCCGGGTGTCGTAGATATTCACTTCGTACGAGTTCCGGTCGGTGACGGTGCTCGGGTCGACGCAGCGGATGAAGATGCCGCTATTGGCTGGCTCATCAACCCAGAACTCGAGTGTCAGCTCGAAATCGCCATACGCGCGGGGCGTCACCAGAAAACCATTCCCGCTGTCGGCCTCGACGGCCCCGTCGGCCAGCCGCCAGTTCGCGTCGCCGATCTGATTCCAGCCATCCAGGGTCGACCCGTCAAACAGCGTGGTCCAGCTCTGCGCCGACACACCGGCATACGACACCAACGCCACGACCAGCATCACCACTACACGCTTCATGCTCTCCTCCTCCGCGTTCCAGCCCCGAGGTCCTAGGGCCCGACATCGAGCGCCACCACGTGCTGGCGGTCGCGCAGATACAACCGATTCCCGACGAGCGTCGGGGGCGTCCAGGCATTATCGGTGAGGACCGGTGCCTGGGCCTGCACCTCGAGGCCATCCCGGGTCGCGGTGGCCAGCGCGAGATCCCCATCCTCGTCCACCAGCAGCAACCGCCCGTCGACCAGCAACATGTGGGCCCGGGCGAACTGCCGCTCGCGCCAGAGCTCCTCGCCGGTCGCCAGATCGAACGCGGTCAGGAAGGCGGGACCGAAGTCGCCGCTGCTGCCGATTACCACGCCATCCACCACCACCGCGTTACTGAAGTGCACGCGCAGACGGTTGGTCGCCCAGACTTCGTCGACCGTCGTGTCGCCCCCGCTCTGGCGCAGCCGGAGCACTCGGCTTCCGCCGTCATAGGCCGACGAGATGAAGAGCAACCCGTCTGGTCCGCGGACCGGCATGCTCAGATTCAGCCCAAGTTCGTTGGGATGCGGGTGCCGCCACAGCGTGCGACCGTCATCGGGCGCGATGCCAACCAGCTCCTGCTGCCCGACGATCACCAGCTGGGCCTGGCCGTCCACGTCGAGTGGAACGGGCGACCCGGGCGCGACGGCGAAACGCTCGCTCCGCCAAACCTCGGCACCGGTGGCGCGATCGAGCGCGACGACTCCGCCGGCGCTGCCCCCCAGCGGCAACACCAGCGTGTCTCCGAGGGCCAGTGCGCTCGACGCGAACGCGTTGTACTCCTCCAGTGCGTACTCGGCCACCAGGTCAATCGACCACTGCTCCGCCCCGGTCTCCAGGTCGAGCGCGTGAAGCGCGCCGTCGATGCCCACCGAGAACACCGAGCCATCGGCCACGAGGGGCGTCGAATAGGGCCCCGGCCCGGCCGCGTTCAGCCAGACATCCACGTAGCCGTTGTGCTGCAGGGGCGCGTCATAGCCGTGGCTCCACCGCGTCCGACCGGTCGCCGCATCGAGCGCCACCACCACTTCGCGGTCACCCTCGCGATACATGGTGATCAGCGTGTGGTCACGCACCAGAATCGAGGAGTAGCCTTCGCCGAGTGCGCGGCGCCAGAGCTCACGCGGCCCCTCCGCCGGCCACTCGTCGGCGACCTGCCCGTTGGCGACGCGAAAGTCGCGGGTCGGCCCGCCCAGCTGCAACCAGTCGCCCTGCGCATTGGCGAGCGACGGCACCAGCACGACGGCAAGCAGTGTGATCCCGATGGCTCGCATGGTTGGGGCTCCGGCCTCGTGAGTGAAGTCTGCTATCTTACCCGAGCAGCCGGGCGGCTCTGTCAGCTTCCGGCGCACCCAGGAGGCTCCAGATGTTGAGACTGTGCCGAGCGACCGGAATCCTCGTACTTGCCGGCGTCGTGCTGACCCCGATGATCGCGTTCGCGCAGGGAGGTCTCCGCACCGGCTGGGGCGACCCCGATCTGCAGGGCGTCTGGGACTACTGGACATTCACGCCGCTCGAACGACCTGACGAGCTTGGAGGGCGCGCCCAGCTCACCGAGGAGGAAGCGGCCGAGCTCGGCCAGTCGAGCAGCGCCCAGGCGGTCGCTGACCTTCCGCCGCCACCCGGGTCGGTCGGAGGCTACAGCCAGGAAGTGTGGACCGACCGGGCGCGTCCCACCGCACTCCGCCAGTCCTCGATCCTAGTCGACCCGGCCGACGGCAAGCTGCCGGCGTTGACTGACGCGGCGCAGGCGAGAGAGGCGGCGCACGCCGACTCAGGCGGCTACCCTGTTCGGCTTCGGGTCGGCGGCTTCAACGAGGACGGCCCGGAGATGCGTGGCGCGGCCGAGCGGTGCCTGCTCGGCTTCAGCACCGGGCCGCCGCTGTTGCCAGGTGGCTACAACAACAACGTGCAGATCTTTCAGTCGCCCGGATTCGTCGTGCTGCTCATCGAGATGGTGCACGACGTCCGGGTCATCCCGCTCGACGGTCGCGACCAGTTGCCAGACAACGTCCGGCAGTGGATGGGGAGCTCGCGTGGCCACTGGGAGGGAGACACCCTGGTGGTAGAGACCACCAATTTCACCAACGCGACCGGCAGCTTCAACACCTCGTTCGTCTCGTGGGGATCGGCCGAGAACACCCGGCTCGTCGAGCGATTCACTCGGGACGGCGACGGCGCCCTGCTCTATGAGTTCACCGTGGAAGACCCCGACACCTGGACGTCGCCGTTCAGTGGCCGGCTGCCGATGACCCGGAGTGACCAGCCGCTCTACGAGTACGCCTGTCACGAAGGCAACCACGGCATGTTCAACCTGTTGCGTGGCGCCCGCGCGATCGAACGCGAGACCACCAATCAGCCCTGATTGGTGTCGGCTGCCCGCGGCTTCCTCGTCCTCACGCTCCCGCTCGTCCTGAGCGGTTGTCTCGGTTCGTCCGGCGTGGGCGGCGACCAGCCCCGACAGGAGCGACTGGCGGATCGGTCCGGCGTCGCCTATGGCCACGATGCCGACTGCGCAGCCTGCCACACCGAGCAGGCATCCGCCTGGGCCGCCTCGCACCACGACCTGGCGATGCAACCCGCCACGTCGGCTACCGTCCTCGGCGACTTCGACGACGCCACCCTTACCCATGCCGGCGTGACATCGCGATTCTTTCGCCGCGCTGGCGCGTTCTTCGTGAACACCGAGGGCCCGGATGGCACCCTCACCGACTTCGAGCTGACGTACACCCTCGGCGTGGAACCGCTCCAGCAGTATCTGGCGCCCTTCCCCGGAGGCCGGCTGCAAAGCCTGCCCATCGCCTGGGACACGGAGCGGGACACCTGGTTCCACCTGTACCCGGAGGACCCGCCCGCACCGGCGGATCCGCTCCACTGGACCGGCCGCTATCAGACCTGGAACGTGATGTGCGCGGCCTGCCACTCCACCGACCTCCGCAAACACTACGACCCGGACGCCGATGTCTACTCGACCACCTGGGCCGAGATCGACGTGGGCTGCCAGGCGTGCCATGGGCCCGGGACCGCCCACCTAGCCTGGG
>CAJWMX010000308.1 GCA_913043805.1 uncultured Acidobacteriota bacterium
ATGCGCCGACTGTCGGACGCTCCAGGACGAGCTGGGCGAGCTGTCCAGCGCGTTGAAGGCCGAGGCCGCCGAGCATCGGCCCGACGACGAGGCGTTCACACGTATCGCGCCAGAGGTGTTTTCCCGGCTCGCCTCGGAGGAGCGTGCGAGCTGGCCCCGACGACTGCGGGATCTGATGGAGGAACGGCGCCGACTCGGCTTCGTCTCGGTCGCGGTCGGGGCCACCACGGCAGCCCTGCTGGTGGTCGCGGCGCTGTTGAACGTGGGCATCTCGCTGCACCCAGCCTCGCTCGCCAACCTGTTCCAGACCCACGACTACCTGGGGTCGAACACCAACCCGGTCTGGCAGCCCGGTGGCGTCAGGCTCCCGCATGTGGCGCCGGACACCCGCTCGACCGCGATCCTGATTCAGCCGTTCCCTCCGCTGGAATTGAAGCACCTGGCGCTGTCTGCCGTGGTGAGCCAGGAAGGGTCCTTGACCTCGATCGAGTTGCTCGAGAACGAGTCGCCCGACCCCGAGATGGCGCGGGCGCTGACCCGGCTGGCGTCCGACATCCGCTTCGAACCGGCCCGCGCGCGGGGACGCGCCGTCGCGATGAATGTGCTGTGGGTGCTGGAACGTACGACCGTGGCGGCGGCGCCAACCGGCACCGGGGGCGCCTAGCTGCTAGCTCTCGCGCGGAGCCGGAGACGCTTCCGAACGCGTCAGAGCCAACGCCGTCAGGACCAGCGCGGCCCCGACCAGCTTCGCCGTGCCGATCGGCTCCCGCAGGGTCAGGGCGGCGACCCCCATCGCCACGACCGGTATCAGATTCGAGTAGAGCGCCGTGCGGGCGCCGCCCAGCTGCTGGACACCCACGTACCACAACACGTGGCAGAGCGAGAGCGCGAGCACCCCTGAGCCGACGAGCCCCACCCAGGCCCAGACGCCGACGGTAGTCCAATCGGTAGTCAACAGCGACGGCACGCCGAAGGGCAGAAACCCCAGCGTGCCAATCGCCATCGTGCAGGTGGTGATCTGCAGCGGCGTGTAGCGTGCCAGCAGTTCCCGAGAGCCGACGGTGTACCAGCCCCAGCACCACACCGACACCATCACCAGCAGGTCGCCGCCGAGGCTGTCGAACGACATCTCGGCTCCGGCGCCCGCCACGAGATAGAGACCGGCGAACGCCAACCCCACGCCCAACCACTGCAACCACCCCACCCGCTCGCGGTCGCGGCTCACCGCATTGAGCAAGAGGACGGTCACCGGCAGACAACCGGCGATGAGCGAGCTGTTGGTCACGCTGGTGCGCGCCAACCCAGCGACGAAGGTCAGCTGATAGGCACAGTGCCCGGCGAGTCCCAGGGCCAGCAGGCGCCGCCAGTCAGCGGCGTCCGGCATCGTGAACCCGGACCGACGCGACACCACCAGCAGGACCGACGCCGCAATGACCAGGCGGATGGCATTGAACCCCAGCGGGGGCATCGACTCGAGCGCCGCTTTGACGACCGAGAAGTTGCTGCCCCAGATGATGACGACGACGAGCAGCAACGCGTCCGGCAGGCTCAGGCGGGTACGGGTGAGAGACACGGTGGGGACAAAAAAAGGCGCCCGGGACCGTGGCCCCGGGCGCCCAGCGTATGACGTCGGAGAGACCGGCTGGCCTCTGGCCGTCCTACTCAGGCTCGGTCGGGTCGCGGCCGTCGCGCGGCGCGCCGGTGCCCGACGACCCCATGAAGAACTTGCGACCGTCTTCGAAGGTCACGTCACGCCCGTTGGCGCGCGCGCTGCGGTCCTTGCTCTGGTAGCCATCGACCACGATCATGGCGCCGACGGGAATCGTCTCGCGGTTCAGGCCGCGACGCAGCAGCGTGTTCGGCGTACCACCTTCGACCATCCACACCTGCGTGGACCCATCCTCACCCGCTACTTCCATGTGAATCCAGGTGTGCGGGTTCACCCACTCCACCTTGACCACCGGGCCACGAAGCACCACGGGACGATTGGGGTCGAACTCGGCCCCGAACGCGTGGTGGGCGCTAGCCGGCACGTCAGCCGTCACCACCAGCGCGGCAAAGGCGAGGGCCGCCATACCAAGTCGAAACATCAGTTGGGTTTGCCTGCGCATCGTGTCTCTCCTGCCGTTTCCGAAATTCCTCACACCAGTGTAACAGCCCGAAGGGACCAAGGTCAGCGGGTCGGGTTCGCCACGCCTTCCGGCTCCTCGCCCCTGAACTCCGCCTCGAGCAGCCGGGCGCCCCGCATGATCCCCTGGAACGAATAGTTGGCCTCGTGACAGGCATACTCGAACACCTTGTTGTCGGTGCGCGGCCAGGAGTACTCGCCGGTGAACGGCGTGGTCCAGACGCTCGGATCCTCGACGGTGAAGGTGTAGATCAGCGAATCGGCGCTCTCCATCCGGAAGCGCTCGGTCACCTTCATATTCTCCGACCCCTGCGAGAACGCCGGCGTGTCGCGGAAGTTAGTGGTCTCGACCACGAGCGTGTCGCCTTCCCACCAGCCGATCGAATCGCCCAGCCACTTCTTGATGTGCGGGGGATCGTGCTCGGCGTTCATCCGCACGACGCGGGCGTCATGCACCATCTCGATCAGGATCAGGATCGCGTCTTCGCTCTGCACGATCCGCTTGTGGTTGTTGTAGAGCGCCGGCAGCATCGGCGGCCCGCCGGTCGAACTGAACGACAGCATGCACCGCTCGGCGAACGGCCGCTGCTCCATGTTGTCGTAGGGACCGGGCGCGTCGAGACCCGCCTCGAGCCAGTACGCCGTCCCGTCGTTCTGCATCCGGCGGACAGGTGCCTCGCCGGCCGAGAGGGCCGCGCGACGAGCCTGCCGCTCGGCCACCACCTCCGGACTTGGCGGCGGGAACCGGCCGTCCGGCGGGTCGATCAGGATCGACGTGCGCCACTCGCCACCCACCTGGAAGGCACTCGTGCCACGGTCGATCCAGAACGTGTTGTAGCCACCGACATTGCCGGCGGCGCCCCGCGATCCGTCACCGCCCTGGGGCGGCGCGCCTCGGTTCGGATCGCTGTCCTGCTGACGCTCGATGTTGCGCTCCAGCTCGGCGGCGGCGATCTCGGCGGCCTCTTCGTTGGTGAGCGCCATCGTCTCGCCATATTCGCGCGGACGCTGCAGCGGGGTGAGCGTCGACACGTCGTAGGTGCCGGACAGGTCGGGGCGCCCCGAGGGCGTCCGAGGAATGTCGTCACCCTGCGCGGCTGCCGGGGCAGCCAGCGCCAGCGACAGCAAGGCGAATACGCCGACGGCGAACGAGAGTCGACTTCGCATCGTTCCAACCTTCCTCAATCAGTCGCGTGGCAGCGGGTTGCGCCGCCACTCGCCGAACATGAGTTCCTCGACGAACTCGACACAGCGGAAGTCCATGATCCGCGCGTTCTCCTCGATGCGCCGGTAGATCGGCATCTTGATGGTGAACGGCTCGGTCAGCACGACCGGATCCTCGATGGTCGCCTCGTAGTCAATGTGGTTCGGGCTGACCATGGTGTAGCGCTCCACGACATGCAGCTGGTTGCTGTGGTGGCTCCCGGCGCGATCGAACCAGGTGCCCTCCAGCAAGCCGCTCACGTCGACCACGAGCGTGTCACCGTCCCAGCTGCCAACCGACCAGCCCATCCAGGAATCGACCTGGGACGGTCCGGGATTGTCCATGTAGATGTCGCGCACCGCGCCGGCGAACTGATAGGCGATGAAGAAGTCGTTCTCGCTCGCGACAATCTGGAACGGATGGGGCATGTAGGTAGCCCGCGGCACGCCCGGCATGAAGCACTTCACCTCAGGGTCGCGCTCGGTCCAGTTCGCCATGTTCTCTTCTTTGAGCGCGCGAGCCTCATCGGTATACGGAATACCACCACCACCGACAATGACGCCCATGCTGCCGGGCACCGAGGCGACCGCCCCCATTCGGAGGGTCGGAATCGACGGCACGGGGTTGACCGGCCCTTCACGCATCTCGACCGAGTGGCGCGCGATATGCGGCTCGATGTCCCAGTTGGCCTCGTTGTTGGTCTGCCAGATACCGCTCATGTCCGGCTTCCCGTTGGCCAAGCGGGGAATCTCATCCTGCAGCCCTTGGGCCGTCCCAAACGCCGGGACGAACACCCCCAGGGCGAGAGCACACACTCCGACCACTGACTTCATTCGATGCTCCATGGCTGTGCGCGAACGATGCCGGAAACCCGGCCCAGCGCGGAAAACTGTCGAGGTCCTATTGTAGCGGGGCGCGAAGGGCGCACAAGTGATTTCACCGAACGGCGGGCACCATGAGCGACTGTCCCGGATAAATCCGCGACGATCGCAATTCGTTCGCCCGTCTCAGCGTCCCCGCCGACACGCCGTGCCGCGAGGCGATGCCCCACAGCGTATCGCCCCGCCGAACGGTGTAGGTCCGCGGCGCGGGCGGCTGTTGGCCGCCCCCCTGCGTCAGCCGTTCGACGTGATCGGCGTAGGGCTCGGGGAACACCGCT
>CAJWMX010000309.1 GCA_913043805.1 uncultured Acidobacteriota bacterium
CATGGCGCGGCTCCTCGTCGAGCACGGCGCAGACCCGAACCGTCGCCAGTGGGCTGAACCCAGAGACGGCAACCGCAACATGCTCGACCGCGCCGGGGCCACGGCATTCCTGCTGGCGGCCAAGGCCGCCGATGTCGAGATGATGCAGCTGCTGGCCGATCTCAGCGCGGACCCGAACCTGACCACCGACAATGGCGCCACGCCGATGATGGCGGCGGCCGGGGTCGGCATCTGGAAGATCGGCGAGAACCCAGGCACCAACGACGAAGCACTCGCCGCGGTCGAACTGGCTTGGGAGCTGGGCAACGACGTCAACTGGGTGGACGGGAACGGGGATACGGCGCTCCACGGAGCGATACATCGAGGAGCGGAAGGGATCGTCCGCTTCCTGCACGAGAAGGGCGCGAATCTGGACGCGGTGAACGGGACGGGCTGGACCCCGCTCTCGATCGCCGAGGGTGTCTTCTACCCCAACACGTTCAACCGGCACCCTGAACTGGTGACACTCCTCGAATCCCTCGGTGCCGATCCCTCCGTGGGGACCAGACGCCCCATGGATCTCGCGCCCTGGGAACGTGAAGCCCTGAACGCCGACGCGCCCGAGTGACCCTCGAGACCAAACCCTTCGGCCGACGGCTCCGCTCCCTCAATCCGTCACCAGAGTCCCTTAGCTACGTGCACACACTATGACGACCGAGCAACACACCTTTACCGCCGAGGTCCAGGAGATCCTGAACCTCATGGTCCATTCGCTGTACTCGCAGAAGGACATCTTTCTGCGCGAGCTCATCTCCAACAGCAGCGACGCCCTGGATCGCCTCCGGGTCGAAGGGCATTCCGACCCGGCCCTCGTCCCAGAGGGCGAGCTCGAGATCCGTCTCGAGGTCGACGCCGAGGCCCGGACCCTGTCCATCTCGGACAACGGCATCGGCATGAGCCGGGGTGAGGTGGTCGAGAACATCGGCACCATCGCTCGATCCGGAAGCCGGGAGTTCCTGAGTGCTCTTCGCCAGAAGCAGGCCGGGGAGCAGGATGCGGCGACCGCCGATCTGATCGGTCAGTTCGGCGTCGGCTTCTACTCCACGTTCATGGTGGCGGAACGCGTGAGCCTGGTAACGCGACGCGCGGGCACCGACGAGGCCCTGCGGTGGGAGTCGACTGGAGATGGCACCTACAGCCTCGATCCGGCCGACCGCGCCTACGCGGGCACCACGATCACGCTCCACTTGAAGCCGACCGATGAGGAGGACGGGCTGCGGGACTACACCGACCAGTTCGTCCTGCGCGAGATCGTCAAGAAGCACTCGGACTTCGTCGCCCACCCGATTCGGATGAAGGTCGAGCGCGAGGAACCGGTCCTCGACAACGCCGGCAACCCGGTCGAGGGCGTGCTGCCGAAGAAGGTCGTCGAGGACGAGACTCTCAACTCGATGAAGGCGATCTGGATCCGTTCGAAGAGCGAGGTCTCCGCGGAGGAATACCACGAGTTCTATCGGCTCGTGTCGCACGACTGGCAGGATCCGCTGGCCACGATTCCAGCGGCCATGGAGGGCGCGTTCAACGCCAGAATCCTGCTGTACATCCCGTCCAAGGCGCCCTTCGACCTCTACCACCGGGAGCGGGTCACCAAAAGCGTCCAGCTGTATGTGAAACGCGTCCATATCATGGACGACTGGAAGGCGCTCCTCCCGGAGTGGCTGCGCTTCCTCAAGGGGGTCATCGACTGCGAGGACCTCTCGCTGAACGTGTCTCGCGAGATCCTGCAGCACGACCGGCAGGTCAAGGCAATCCGCAGCTTCGCGGTCAAGAAGACGCTGGAGGCGATCGACCGGCTGAAGCGGGACGAGCCGGAGAAGATGCGCGAGCTCTGGCGGGAGTTCGGCGCGGTGCTCAAAGAGGGCCTCGCGGCGGCCGAGGACGACTATCGCGACCGGCTGCTGGGGGTGACGCTGGCCGCCTCCACCGTGGGTGACGAGCTGACGTCGCTCGACGACTACCTGGCGCGCATGAAGCCAGACCAGGAGGCGATCTACTTCCTCGTGGGGAACTCCCTCGACGCGATCCGGCAGTCGCCCCTGCTGGAATCGTTCGCTAAGCGCGGGCTCGAGGTCCTGCTCTTCACCGACCCCGTCGACGAGTTCTGGCTGGAACGAGAGCCCAGCTACAAGGACAAGAAGCTGGTGTCGATCAGCAAGGGCGAGATCGACCTCGGCGAGACGCCGGAAGACGCGGACGGCGAGGACGCCTCACCGCCACCGGCGCTCGACGGCCTGCTGCAGGCCCTGCGAACCTATCTCCAGGACGATGTGAAAGACGTGCGCGTCTCGGGTCGGCTGACCGACAGCCCGGTCTGTCTGGTGGGAGACGCGAACGACCTCAGCCCGCAACTCGAGCAGATGATGCGCCAGCTCGGACAGGATCCGCCAAAGACAAAGCGCATCCTGGAAATCAATTCGACCCATCCCTTCATCGGGAAGCTTTCGGAGCTCGAAGCGGGCAACGCCCCTACCTCGGCGCTCGAGATCTACGCGCGTATGCTCTACGGGCAGGCCATCCTCGCCGAGGGCGGCACCTTGCCAGACCCCGGCGCCTATAGCCGGGTGCTCATGGACGTCGCCCAGCTTGCAGTCGGGGTTGCCCCATCGTCGTCAGAGCCGTCCGGGCCGGCCACCGACGCCAACGACAACGACAGCGCTACGACCGACGAACCCTCGACGGCCCCGCCGTCGGATGCGTGAGGAGTCATCGATGCGACACTCGCTCTGCTGGTTGACCCTGCTTCTCTTCGTCAGCGCCTGTGGAGGCGCGGAGACCCCGACCGAAGCGCCGTCCGACCCGGCGCCCGAGGCGTCGGCTCCACCACCCGCGTTCCACGCCTATGTGACCAACGAGACATCGGGCGACCTGACCGTCATCGCCGCCGGCACGCACGAGGTCGTGGCGACCATCCCGCTCGGAAAGCGACCGCGCGGCATCAAGGTCAGCCCTGACAACACGCGGCTCTTCGTGGCGCTCAGCGGCTCCCCGCCGGCTCCCCCCGGGACCGATGAAGACAGCCTCCCGCCGCCCGACCGTTCGGCCGATGGGATCGGCATCGTGGATATTGCCGAGGGACGGGTCATCAACGTGCTGCAGGCCGGCACCGATCCGGAACAGGTCGCGATCAGCGCCGACGGCACGCGTGTCTTCGTGGCGAACGAGGATGCCGCGCTCGCCAGCATCGTCGACATCGCCACCGGCGAGATCCTCGCCGAGTTACCGGTGGGCGGCGAACCGGAAGGAGTGACGCGAAGCCCGAACGGCGCCTGGGTCTACATCACGTCCGAAGAAGAGAACCGCGTGTCGGTCATCGACACCGAAGCCCTTGAGGTGATCGCCGGTTTCGACGTCGGCGCGCGCCCTCGCTCGTCGGTCTTCTCCCCCGATAGCAGCCGCGCCTATGTCACCGCCGAGAACGGCGGGACCGTGTCGGTCGTCGACACAGCCGAACACACCGTGATCGAGACCATCGAGCTGACCGGCGAACTGATCCGGCCGATGGAAGTGCGCGTCTCTCCGGATGGCGGCCGGCTGTATGTCTCGACCGGACGCGGTCGGCTCATCATGGCCATCGACACGACCACCTATGAGGTGGTGGCATCGGTCGAAGTGGGTGAACGGCCGTGGGGGATCGACCTGACCGACGATGGCCGGTATCTCTATACCGCCAACGGACCATCGAACGACGTTTCGGTCGTCGACACCGAGACGATGACCGTCGTGGCGACCGTGCCGGTCGGCGAACGCCCCTGGGGCGTGGCCATCGTCCCCACCAACTGACCAGGAGCCCATCATGCGCGACCTGAAACGCACCACCGTCCTGTCGCTGGTCTTGCTTGCGGGCGCCGTGCTGGCCGGGACCGCCTGGCAACGACAACGGCCCGACTTCACCCCGGAACAGGAAGCTCGCCTGCAGATCCGCCAGGTCATGGATGGGCTGTATGTGATCCCCGGCTTCGACGGCGGCCAGTCGGGCGGGAACGTAGCGGTGCGGGTGACCGGCGACGGCGTGATCATCGTCGACAACAAGTTTCCATACAGCTTCGACTTCATCACCGAACAGGTCGCCAGCGTCAGCGACGAGCCGATCAAGTACGTGCTCAACACACACCATCACGGTGACCATTCCGGGAGCAACGCCGACTTCCTCCCGAACGCGGAGGTGATCGCGCACAAGAACGTCCGCGCCAACATCCTGCGTAACGACCAGGGCGGAGCGCCGCGAGTGGTGTTTGCCGATGAGACCGCGGTGTATCTGGGTGACGCCGAAGTACACGCCTACCACTTCGGTCGCGGCCACACGAACGGCGACGCCGTGATCTACTTCCCTGATCTCCGCGCGATCCACACCGGCGACCTGTTCATCCACGGGCAGCGGCTGGACGGGAGCACACTGGCCCCCTTCTGGGACATTCGGAACGGCGGGAGCGCGGTGGAATGGCCCGCAACCCT
>CAJWMX010000310.1 GCA_913043805.1 uncultured Acidobacteriota bacterium
CGAAGAGGAGATCATCGTCACCGCGACCCGCACGAACCGTCGGATCGAGGACCTCCCCATCCGGGTCGAAGTCGTCCCGCAGGAAGAGGTGCAGGAAAAGATCATGATGACGCCCGGAGACATCTCGATGCTCCTGGCGGAAACCAACGGCCTGCGGGTACAAACCACATCGCCATCGCTTGGCGGAGCGTCGGTGCGCATTCAGGGCCTCCGCGGCCGCTACACCCAGATCCTGTCTGATGGGCTACCCCTCTTCGGAGGTCAGACCGGCGCGGTCGGCGTACTGCAGATCCCGCCGATGGACCTCGGCCAGGTCGAGGTAATCAAGGGCGTCGCGTCGGCGCTGTATGGCTCGTCAGCGGTGGGTGGGGTCGTCAACCTCGTGTCCCGCCGCCCGCAAGCCGACACGGTCGAGCGTGAGGTGCTCATCAACGCCACCACGCACGGCGGCACCGACAGCGTGCTGTGGCTCTCCTCGCCGCTCAACGAGCGCTGGGGCGCCACCTTTGTCGGTGGCGCCCACACCCAGACCCGATCCGACCTCGACCGGGACGGATGGACCGATCTCCCCCGCTACCGCCGGTTCGTCGCCCGGCCGCGACTGTTCTGGGAGAACGGTGAAGGCGATTCCCTGATGATGGCGCTCGGCGCCATGACCGAACGGCGACGAGGCGGCACAGAACCGGGCGCAACCCTCTCCGACGGGTCGTCGTTCGAACAGGCGCTCGACACGGA
Organism: uncultured Acidobacteriota bacterium; assembly: GCA_913043805.1. Taxonomy (GTDB): domain Bacteria; phylum Acidobacteriota; class Vicinamibacteria; order Vicinamibacterales; family UBA8438; genus UBA2994. Next base: position 736 of record CAJWMX010000310.1, read on the forward strand.
CCGCTTCAATGGCGGCGTGGTAGGACGGTGGCTCGTAGAAGACACCCGGGTACTGGCGGTGCGCGGGAGCGCCGCCACCCAGCGCCACCGCCACCAGTACGGGCCGCTGGTGGAGCCGGATCGGCATCACACCTGGTTCGGCGAAGTGTCACTGACCGGGGTCGATCGGAGACATACCTGGACCATCGGCGGCGCGATGCAACAGGACGCCTTCCGCTCGGAGATGGTGCCGCGCTTCGACTACACGCATACGGTGCCTGCTGTTTTCGTGCAGGACGAGGTCGATGTCGCCGACTGGCTGGCGGTCTCGGCCAGCGCGCGTCTCGACCAGCACAGTGAGTATGGGAGCCAGCTCAGCCCACGGGTCTCGGGCCTGATCCGCTGGGGTAGCCCGTGGGAAACGCGGGTCTCGGTCGGGCGCGGCTACTATGCGCCGACACCGTTCACCGACGAGACCGAAGCGGTTGGACTCGTTGGCCTGGCGCCGCTGGGCGAGCTGGACGCGGAGCGCGCCGACAGTGCCTCGGTCGACATCACCTGGGCGCAGGAGCCGTTCGAGCTCACCGGCACCTTGTTCGGGTCACGTATCCGGGACGCGCTGCAGGTGCTCGACGACGGACCGCACGGGCGCCCGCTGACGCTGGTCAACGCCCCGTCTCCCACCCGCACGTACGGGGTCGAGCTGGTCGCCCAGGTGGAGCTGGACGACCTGCATGTCATCGGCACCTACATGTTCCTGCGCTCGGAAGAGAACGACCCCGAAGAGCCACTCGGCTCGGCCAGACGGGTGGTCCCCCTGACCCCTCGCCATACCGCGTCGCTCGACATCCTCTGGGAGGCTGGCCCCGCCCGCATCGGCATCGAGCTGTTCTACACGGGCCGCCAGGAGCTCGAGGACAACCCGTTCCGGCTGCTCAGCGAGCACTACCTCCTCTACGGCGGACTGCTCGACCTCCGCATCACCGACCAGATACGGGTATTCGCGAACGTCGAGAACCTCGGCGACGTCCGACAGACTCGGCACGACCCACTGGTGCGACCGACCCGCCACGGCAACGGTCGATGGACCGTCGACGCCTGGGGCCCGATCGATGGCCGAGTGGTGAACGCCGGCATCCGCCTCAGCATGTAAGCCCGCCCGCGCGCGCCCGCACACGTAGTCTTCACCGGGCTCACCAGGTTTGATACGGTGGAGAGACGTCTACCGGGGGCCCCCACCCCCTGCCGAACTACGGACGGCAGACGCCCAGCGCCCTGAGAGATCCACGTATGGCCCAGCTCGACCCAGCTATGGGGCATCTGCTCAGGCGCGCCGGCTTCGGCGCCAGCCAGGACGAGATCGACACCTGGAACGCGCTGAGCACCAACGCCGCCATCGATCGGCTCGTCGACTTTGAGCAGATCCTGGACGACGTCGACACCCACATCGGCACACCCGGCTACATCGGGATGGTCTCCGAGGGCCCATTCACACCCCACCTGAACTTCGTCGACGGGCTACCCGGATTCCAGTCGCTCGCACTTCCAGGGCACCGATATCTGGTCGACCGCCGACCCCGCGCAACCGCAAGGGACGGGATGGCTGGGACGCTATCTAGACACCCTGTCGGGCCCGCTCGATCCTCTCTTTGCCTGGAACACCCAATACACGCTCCCTCGCACACTGCTGGCGACGAACTACGGCGCTCCCTCGATCCCGGATCCGGAGGACTACGCCTTCTACAGCCCCGGAGACGAAGAGGCCGCCCGGACCACGGTGGCCCATCTGTCGTCGCACCAGCCGTCAGCCGACCCGCATCTCGCCTTCGTCAACTCGACAACCAGCGCTGCCCTCTCGACGCTGGACCAGGTGGCATTGGTGGGAGCCTACAGCCCGACAGCGCCCTACCCCGATACCGACCTCGGGCCCATGCTGAAGGCGGTGGCCGGGTCGATGGCCAACCAGATTGGCACCCACGTCTACTGGGTCCAGATCGAAGGGTTCGACACCCATGCCGCCCAGCAAACCCTGAGCGGGCCTACGCCAACCTGCTGAACGAGCTCGATGACGCGCTGCTGGCCTTCTACACCGACCTCGGCAACCACCGGTTGCTCGACAGCACGCTGGTGCTGCAGTTCTCCGAGTTCGGCCGACGGGTCAGCGAGAACGGCAGTCAGGGCACCGACCACGGCGCCGTCGGATTGATGATGTTGCTGGGGGGAGGGGCCAGGGGCGGCCTTGCTGGCACGGCGGCCGCGTCGCTGGCCCGGACGACCGACAACCCGGACCTGGAGAATGAGGGCCGCGATGTCCGACACCTGATTGACTTCCGGTCGGTCTATGCGCAGGTGATCGACACCTGCTGGGCGTCGACTCGGTGCCGATCCTGCGGGGCGACTTCCATAACCCTGGCCTCGCCCTGCTCTAGCGCCCTAGCTCGGAGCCAGCTCGAACAGCCAGACGTCACCCGCCTCGATCGCGTCGGGGCCGCCGAACCCGTATTTTCGGTTCAGCTCCGCACTGACCCCTTCCATCACGGCGCGTCCCGACGTGACGCGTATCAGCCGGCGCTCATACTGGACGCCGTCGATTCGCAGGAAGGCGCGAGGATCCCGCTCCGCCTGTTCGGGCCAATGCTTCCAGAGACTGCCCAGCACACTGCCCATGAAACCGGAGACCACGTAGGGCTTTCCCTCGTGCACCGCGACCCAGAGCACGCGAGAGCGAGGCGGATCCACCAGCTGCATCTCGATCGTCTCGCGGTCGGCAAGGAAGCTCCAGTCAGGCTCGGGCCCGGTGTGAAGCTCGCCTGACGTGAACGGCCCACCTCCCAGCCACGCACCCGGCACGTCTCGACTCCCCGAGACGAGCAGCATCACGGCAAACACCACGAGCGGGAGCGATACGAGGACAGCGACGATTCGTTTTCGGCTCATGTCGTCCTACACCGAGGGTGCGATCGGCCCGCGACGGACGATTGTAACCAGCGAACTCTGGCGGATGTAGGATCACGGCCGTCGAGACCTCACGCATGCGAACCCGACCGGCCGTCCCGGAAGCCGCGGAAGAGCATCGCGACCTGCACTGGAAGCGCGCCGGCACCCACCAGATCCGTACGGTGGCAGACGCCGAGTCGTTCGTGCAAGCCGTCGGGTTCGCGGCCTGCCTCACCGACGCTCGCCGGCCCGGTCCGTCCCTCTACGTTGGCGTCTGCGGGCGACGCGATGCCGTCATGCCCCGCAACGTGCAGAAGGACCCTGAGTCGTCGCACACCTGGCAGCTCAAGGACGAGGTGATGCGCCGGGGCCAGGTCTACTACGCCAAGCTGGCGAAGGGACGTACGATGTTCCTGGCGCCCCGCATGGTCCCCTACTTCCATGCCATCTGGGGAGTTCGCCGCCGAGCGGAACGGGAGCGCCTCAGTCCGGATGCGCGGGCGTTGCTCCGGGAACTGCGCAAGGAGTGGGAACTGGGCACCGCCGATCTACGCGTCGACTCGGGCGTCACCGACCGGAAACGGTTCACCCGCGCCATCGACGAGCTGCAGGCGGCCATGATCGTGGTCCCCGGCCAGGTGGTGTACGCCCCGAAGTTCACCTATATCTGGACACTTGGGGTAGGCCGCTTCCCGGACGAGCTGACCCGGCGCGTCAGCCGCTCGACCGCGCTTCGCGAGATCGCCCGCGCGTTCCTGGCCGGCGCCGGGGTCACCATCCCGAGCGAGCTGGCCCGGGTCACGGGTCTGTCTCGACCCGATGCCGGACTCGGCAACC
>CAJWMX010000311.1 GCA_913043805.1 uncultured Acidobacteriota bacterium
GCTAGTTCCTGAGGGTCTTCCCCGTCTTCAGCGTGTGGCGCATCCGTTCCAGGGTCTTCGCCTCGCCGCACAGCTCGAGAAACGCCTCGCGTTCCAGATCCAGCAGGTGTTGTTCGCTCACCGTCGTCGGGTGTGGCAGATCGCCGCCGGTCATGATCCGGGCGATCTGTCTGGCGATCAGCGCGTCGTGGTCGCTGATGTGTCCACCCCGCCAAGCCAGGTGCACCCCCAGCTCGAGTGTGGCCCGCGCATCCTCGCCGCCGACCGGAACCGCGTTGCGGGGCGCCGGAGCACGATAGCCGTCGTGCACCCGCTCGAGCGCGGTGGCCTTGGCATCCGCCATCAGCCGCTCCCGATTCATGGAGATGCCGTCTACATCGCGCAGCAGTCCGAGGCGTCGAGCGTCCGCGGCGCTGGTCGAGACCTTGCCGAACCCGATGAGCTCGAACGCCTTCTGCAGCCGCGGCAGCGGGTCGCCACCGGGAACGGTCGCGTCGATCGCTCTGATGGTCAGCTCCTTGGTGCCGCAGCCGGCCGGAATGAGGCCGACACCAACCTCGACCTGCCCCATGTAGCTTTCGGCCGCGGCCTGGACGCGGTCGCCATGGAGGACCATTTCGCATCCGCCGCCGAGCGTCAGTCCAGCCGGCGCCACCACCACCGGCACCTGCGAGTAGCGCAGCCCGAGGATCGCCTTCTGGAACCCGCGCACCATCAGGTCGATCTCGTCCCAGTTACCTTCCTGGGCCTCGAGGAGCACCATCATCAGGTTGGCGCCGGCGCAGAAGTTCACCGCGTCGTTGCCCACCACCACCGCCGAGTAGTGCTCGGCCGCTTCGCTGACCCCGGCCATGAGCATCTGCACGGTGTCGCCGCCGATGGTGTTCATCTTCGAGTGGAACTCGACGGCCAGCACGCCATCTCCCAGGTCGATGAGGCTGGCGCCGGCGTTCTTCCGGACCGCGTCTCCCTCGGACTTGGCCGTGGCCAGCAGCTGCAGCCCGGGTCCTGCCGGCCCCAGGGCGCCCTCGCGCACGCGCCGCGGAGCCTGTTCCGCGCCGCGAGGCGCGATACCGGCCCACTCCAGAGTCGCAGCCGGCAGGTCCGATTCTCCGCACGCGTCAAGCACGGCGTCGAGACCGATGGCATCCATCAGCTCGAACGGCCCCTGCTCCCAGCCGAATCCCCAGCGGAGCACCCGATCGACGTCGTCAGGACCATGGGCGATCTCGGGCCCGATCTGCGCGGTGTACAGCAGGGTCTTCCCGAGGGTGGCTCGTGTGAACTGGCCCACCGGATCGCGACCGTTGAAGAGCGTTTTCACCCGCTCGCCAACGTCTTCGATCGACCGGGCCGCATCGAGGGCGCCGAGGCGCGCGGATTGACGCTCCCGATACTCCATGCCGGCCGGGTCCAGCGTGAGGATCGTCGTTCCCTCGGGACCACGTTGCTTCTTGTAGAAGCCCTGGCCGCCCTTCTCCCCGGTCCACCCCTTCTCGACCAGCGTGCTCACGAGCTCGGGGAGGACGAACGCGTCTCGCTCCGGGGCGTCGAGTCGCGCCACGAGGTCCCCGGTGACGTGCGCCAGGATGTCGATGCCCGCGATGTCCATCGTCCGGAAGGTTGCGCTCTTGGGGCGGCCCAGGGCGGGGCCGGTCATCGCGTCGATCTGTTCGATCGTGTACTTGCCGGTGGCCAGCTCGTCGAGCGCCCGGGCCACGCCGAAGAGCCCGATGCGGTTGGCGATGAAGCTCGGGGTGTCCTTCGCGACGACCACGCCCTTACCCAGCTGGCGGTCTACGAAGTCCGAGATCGCGGCCACCACGGCCGGGTCGGTGTCTGGGGTCGGGATGACCTCGACCAGCCGCAGGTAGCGGGGCGGGTTGAAGAAGTGCGTGCCGAGCCACCGTCGACGGAAGCCGTCGCTTCTGCTCTCCGCGATGGCGCCTATCGGAATACCTGAGGTGTTCGAGCTGACGATGGCATCCGCTCGACGATGAGCATCCACCCGCTCCAGCAGCGACTGCTTGATGTCGAGACGCTCCACGATCGCCTCCACGATCCAGTCGCACCCGCCGATCGCCCCGAGGTCGTCGTCGAAGCCGCCAAGTGTGATGCGACGTTTGAGGTCGCGTGAAAAGAACGGGTCCGGACTGAGTTTCGCGGCACGGTCGAGGCCGCTCGCGGCGGTGGCACGGTCGAGGTCGAGCAGGAGCACCTCGATGCCGGCGTTGGCCAGGTGGGCCGCAATCTGGGCGCCCATGGTTCCAGCGCCCAGCACGGCCACCGAACGGATGGGAGGGACGGTTACGTCGGTAGTGCCGGTCATCGCTTTCTCAATCCCTGTACGAAGAGGTCGACCACGTCGTCGGCCTGCGCCGCGAGCCGATACCGGCGGCGGCTGAGAATCCAGTTGGTTGCCATCTCGTCGAGTGCGCCGTAGAACATCTTGGCCGCAAGGGTGGCGCTGGCCTCGGGCCGGAACGTGCCCTCACCTTGTGCATCGGCGATCGCGTCTCTGATCGCGTTCAGGTAGTCTTGGAGGAGCGTCGACGAGAACCGTTCCATGAACTTCGTGGACTGCCGTAGCTCGACCTGGAACACCACCGCAAGATCCCGGTCGCGGCCCAGATGCCCCAGGTGCACCCGCGCCAGTCGCTGCAGCCGTTCCACCGGGTCCGTCACTCCTTCGAGCGAGGCGGTGGCTTCCGACATCGCCTCCTGCATCCGTTGCTCGAAGATCGAGATCAGCAGGTCGTCCTTGTTCTCGAAATACAGATACACGGTGCCCGCCGCCACACCCGCTTCCTTGGCGACATCGGCCACCTGGGCATGGAAGAACCCCCGACGGGCGAAGAGCTTGGTGGCGGCGCGGAGAATCAGTTCCCGCTTGTCGGCGGTGGCGGGCTGACGGGCGGCACGACGGCTGGTGTCGGCAACGGGCATGATGACGAAATGAATGAATGTTCATTCATTGGATCCATTCTGGCAGCGCTGGCGGGCGGCTGTCAACTTGCGGTGGGTGTCGATGGAGGCGCCGGATGAGGGGCAGGCGGAGGGCTCAGGGGGCGCTCGCCTCGGTCCGTCGGGCGTCGTCGGTCAGCCCGAGCAGGCGGACGTGTCGACCGATGGCGTACGCGCTGAGGTCGGCCCGCAGCCGGCCCGCGCGTGGGGTATCGGCCGCCGTCTCGGCCTCGGCGAGGGCCATGACGAGCGTCTCGGCGAAGCGCGGGGTCGCCCGTGCCGCATAGAGCTCTTGAGCCAGCCGGAGCGCTACGTCACCGTCGAGTGTCGATTCGTCCGGGCAGGTGGCGAGCAGTCGGGCCAGGGCCTCGGTGAGTCCCGCCGAACGTGGTGAGTCTCGCAGGCCATCCTCGAGCCGCTGGCGTGCCGTGTCGCAGTTGCCCAGGAGCCACCGTGCATCTACTTCGCTCAGACGGAGCTCGACGCTGTCCGGGCGCTGTTCCACTGCCGTCGAGAACCTGGTCGCCGCTTCCTCGAACCGACCCGCCGCCAGCAGGAGGCGGCCGGCCGAAAGCTGCGCTTCGACGTGGCTCGGGTCGGCGGCGCTTGCGTCCAGGGCGGCAGCGAGCGCGTCGTCCAGACGGCCTGCTCGGGTCAGGAGCGAGGCGATCTCGACCTGCTGGTCAGCTGACGCCGCGGCGTCGGAGGCGTCGGGTGCCTCGCCTATCACGCTGAGGGCTTCGTCCAGCCGATTCAACCGTGCCAGCAGGTCGGCCAGACCCCGTCGGGCCTGCCAGTCGGACGGCGACTGCGCCAGCAGCTGTCGCAGCTCCGGCTCCGCTTCGGCCGCGAGCGCGGTTTGGGTCAGCGCCATGGCGCGGAAGCAGCGGGCCGAGGGGAACCGGGGTTCGATCTCGAGGAGGGCGTCGTAGCGGGCGACCGCCTCGTCCGATCGCCCCAGACGCGACAGCGCCGAGGCAAGGTTGAAGTGCGCCTGCTCGAACTCCGGAGCTGTCGCCACCGCCTGCTGAAGCAACCCTACGGCCTGGTCGAGGTCGCCGGCCCCGTCGGCGAGGCCGGCGAGATTCATCAAGGCCGCGATGTTCTCCGGGTCCCGCTCGAGAGAGCGGTGCCGTCTAAGGGAGGGGAATCCGTTCCTTCAGTTCCTCAAACCAGTTCTCCACAACAATAAGACCCCGAGATTACATGTTCACGTTCTCGGCCCAACTTTCCAGCCCTCTTCTGACCAGGAACCTGTCGCCCGCAGGGTCAATATCGTAATGTCTCCGACCACCCGCGCCCCGCCAAGCAAGGTCGGCACCATCAAGAGGAAAGGCCCTTGGAGTGCCAGGGGAGAATGTCGGTTCAACTTCCACAGGAGAAAACATGATTTGGCTCAACGACTCTTGAAAATAAAGGCCACGCCCGTCCGGATCCCATAGCGGCATCTGTCTGAACCGCCCTGGGTTTCCCGGAGGCTCCATTTCTTGGGAGGATGGAGTCCATGGGAAGACCGAGG
>CAJWMX010000312.1 GCA_913043805.1 uncultured Acidobacteriota bacterium
TCGCCGTCGGACTGGTGATGAAGATGAACACCGCGACCACGAGCAGCTTGACGGCGGCCAGATCGAACCCCTGATAGGTGGCGAGTCCGGTCAGGATGAGCAGGCTGCCGAGCGTGTCGCATTTTCCCGCGGCGTGCATACGTGAGTAGAAGTCCGGAAACCGGATCAGCCCCAGGGCCCCGGTGAGGAGGAGGAAGATGCCGGCCGCCACCAGCGCCATCGACACGATAGTCACAGCGCCTCCTCCGTGTGCTCGATCCCCTTGCGCTCGAAGTAGCGAGACAGCGCCAGCGTCCCGACGAAGTTGATCAACGCGTAGAGGAATGCGATGTCGATGAAGAACTCGACCCGATCGAACAGATAGCCGGTCAGCACGATGACGGCGATCGTTTTGGTCCCGATCACGTTGACCCCGATGACGCGGTCGATGATCGTCGGTCCCCGCAGGACCCGATACATCGAGATCATGACGGCCACGAGAATGGCCAGCGCGCACCCCAGGAAGAACTCGTACGACACACTACTCCTCCCCTGCGTCCGGCTGCGGACCGGGATCGATCGGTTCCGAGAACACGTGTGCCACGCGGCGTTCCATGTCGCCCGACAGGGTGTCGCTGGCCGCCTTTTCGCTGATGGCGTGCACGAAGTACTCGTCCTCCTCGATGTCCATCGTCACCGTGCCCGGGGTGAGGGTGATGGAGTTGCCGAAGAGCAGCTTCGAACTGTCGTGGGTGAGCCGGGTGCGGAACCGAATGACCCGAGGCCGGATCTGGCTCGGGCGAAAGACGAGATACACCACGTGCAGGTTGGCGTCGACCACCTGCCAGATCAGCCACGGAATGAACGTCGCGAGACGCCACATCGTTCGCGCCGTGTGTGACGACGGCGGATCGGGAAACAGCAGGTCGTGGGAAAAGGCGGCGACCAGCGCCGAGCAGAGAATGCCGAGACCGACGTGTAGCGGGTCGAGATAGCCGGAGAACACGAGCCAGAAGGCAAGCAGAATGACGAATGCCCACAGGCGTCTCGCGCGAGCCACTGGCTAGGATTCTACCCGGTCAGCAGCCCGGTCGCCGCCAGCCGCCGCCCATGGCGTCGTCCCCATCTCCTGTACGGCGGTTGAAGCGCGCGGCGGCGAACGGGTAGTCGGCGCCGACCACGCCACCGTCGCATTCCCCGGCGGGTGGGATGACCCAGTCGCATCCCGGTGTGTTCTCCGGGCCGTTCTCCCAGCAGCCGACGAGCTCCTCGAGGTCGGCAGCCAGCGACCCCGGGTCATGGGGCGGCATGTGTGCGTTCGGATCCCAATGGTCGCCTGTGAACTCGGCCAGCGTGTCCATGCCGACCCGGTGGCAGGCCAGGCAGCCGTTCCCCTCGATGTGGATCGTCCGCATGTCCCACTCCGGCGCGCCCACCACGTAGTAGGGCGGGTTGTTGCCAGGAATCACGGGGATGACCGGCTGACGCGGGTCTTCAGGCAGCCGCGCGCTCTTGATCCACGGGTTGTGGATGAACGGATCCGCCTGGTGACACTGGACGCACTGAATCCCGGCCGGACCCGGCACGGTGTACGCCTCGTCGAACCCTGGTTCGTCATACCCCGGCATCACGCCCCGGAGCCGGTTCTGTTCGTCCACGTAGGTCCACCGGCTGTTGTCCGCCGACTCGAAGAAGCAGGTGGCGCCGGTCTCGTAGTTGTAGCCGATTATCTGGACCGAATCAGGGACGTCGTACTCCTCCGTGCCCCGGCCGTCGTGGCGACAGAAGCTGATCCACACCGCATCGTCGCGGGGCGTGCCGTCGCGGTTCCTGCCCTGATAGCGCTGCAGGCTCGACCCTGGCATGCAGTCACCGACTTGCAGACTGGCGTTGTCGCATTCGTGCAGGCCGGGGTTCTCGAAGATCTCGGTGCCGTCCACTGTAGTGGGAATCGGCACGCCCGCTCCGCAGTCCACCTTCGGTGGCACGCCCAGCTCGAGCTCGCACATCGCGGCATAGGCGAGTGGGCTCTCGGGCATCGGATCGCACTGGCCCCCTGGCTCGCACTCGAGCGAGGTGCCGGCCGGCTCCTGCCCGGTGGCATTGAGGGCGAGGATACCGGCGCCCGACAGCAGGAGCGGAGCCGCGAGACGGATGAGCCAAGGTCGAGGTCTAGCCATTGGTTCTCCCACGTGCGGAAGCTGTAGAGATCGGACCGATTCTAGTCCAACCCATCGGCACCGAGGCTCCAGGTTGGGGGGCACGGCCCTGCGGGAGACACTAGAATAGGCCTCCTGGAGGTACAGATGAGGTCCGTACGCTTGCTGCCGCTCGTGCTCCTCTGCCTGATGACGCCGGTCGCCCCAGCGTCGGCCCAGGACATCGGTGTCACGGTGCCACCGCTTGGGGACGGACCCTGGGTGATCGAGACGGCCGAGGTGGACCAGGTCCAGCTCAGTGTCGTGGCCCGCGGGCTGTCCCATCCCTGGGCGCTCGCGTTCCTCCCCGACGGCGACATGCTGGTCACCGAGCGCGATGGCCGGTTGCGCAGGTTCCGCAACGGCAAGCTCGATCCCACGCCAATCTCCGGGCTCCCCGAGATCCGTACCGACGGGAACGGCGGTCTGATGGATGTGGCGGTCCATCCCGACTTCGCGTCGAACGGACTGCTCTTCTTCACCTACACGAAGCCGGCCGGTGGGGGACGCGGCTCCCCGGCGCTGGCGCGCGCCCGTCTTGATGGTCATCGGTTGGTGGAGGTGCGGGACCTGGTGGTGACCGACGCCTACGAGGGCAATTCCGGACTCAACGGCCGGGTGGCGTTCGGCGCTGATGGCAAGGTGTACATGTCGACCGGCGGACGCGTCGAGAACGTCGCCCAGGAGCCGGCCAGCCTCCGAGGCAAGATCCTTCGCCTGAACGATGACGGGTCGGTCCCCGACGACAACCCGTTCCTCGACCGACCCGAGTTCCGTCCCGAGATCTACAGCCTGGGGCATCGCAACCAGCTGGGGCTCATGTTGCACCCGGTGACCGGCGAGCTCTGGAACCACGAGAACGGGCCGAACGGCGGCGACGAGATCAACATCATCCTGCCCGGCCGCAACTACGGGTGGCCGGTGGTCAGCTTCGGACGCCTGTATCCCGGCTCACGGGTGTCGGAGCATCCGACCAAGGAAGGGATGGAGTCACCGCTGGTGGTGTGGCTGCCGGCTATCGCGGTGGCGGGGATGGCGGTGTATACCGGCGATGCATTCCCGGTCTGGCAGGGCGATGTCTTCGTGGGATCGTTGCGTGAGGGTGGGATCCGCGGCACAGGTCACCTGCAGCGGGTCGTCTTCAACGAGCAGATGGAGGAGATCCGCCGCGAATCGATGCTGCGCGAGTTCAGGCAGCGGGTCCGCGAGGTGCGGCAGGGGCCGGATGGCCTGTTGTATCTGTTGACTGACCACGAGGACGACGGCGCGCTGCTCCGTATCGAACCGGCACCGTGACGCCCGAGGGCCAGCTCAGTCGTTCAGGTTGGACAATCGCAGACGCGCGGTGACCCGCAACGCCTGGTCGCGGTCGACCGCGCCGACATAGCGCAGCAGCTCGGCGGCGGCCTCTCCACCCAGCGCGCCCAGCGCTTCCACCGCCAGGCGCCGCACTCTCCGGTCGCGGTCATGGACCGCGCCCGTCAACCCCCGCGCCGCCCGGTCACCGCCCAGGCGTCTCAGCGCGAGAATCGCCTCGACCTGGACCTTCATCGACCGATCACGCAGCGCCAGCTCCAGAAATGGGATCGCCGCATCGTCCTTCCAGCGGGCGAGCGCACGCACGGCGGCCACCCGGACCACCGGATCGCCCTCCCGGAGCCAGGCGAGCGCGGCCTCGGCGCGCAGCTCCGGGTCGTCGCCTTCCAGCAGACGTTGCCACCGCCAGACCGGGTGCTCTCCAGGCACTGTGGTCCGCGTGGGTGGTGGGTCGCCTCGCTGCCCCTGCCGTGCCAGCACCTGCTCGACCCGCGACAGCGCCCGCGGCGCCGGAGGATACAGGTAGAGCTCCGATACACGACTTCGGGCGCGTAGCGTCTGGTCCGCGACCACTCGCGTGACCAGCGCGTGGTGGTGGCGACCGAGCAGGGTCCGCAGCGCGGGAATCAGCGGTTGTCGTCGGAACCGCGCCGTCACCGGGGTCTCGACGTTCGTTGCGCCCCCCAGGGCGAATCCCGCTTCCTCGGCCACCGCGGCCAGCAGCGATCCCAGCGGCACGTCATGGGCGGCGATGGTCAGCCCGTCATCGGTCAGGTGGACGAGCGGCAGCGACTGCGCGGCCGTTGCGGCTGGCAGCAAGAAGGCCGCCAGTGCGAGGAGACCGGTCGTGCGTCGCAGGTTCGAGACAGGGCTCATGCGTTGCCTGCATCATACCCGGGCCGAGGCCAGCCGCCGAGCAATGCCCTCAGGCTGACCCGCCGTTGTAGGCACGGGGCACGGGAGGGCACCAGGCTCGC
>CAJWMX010000313.1 GCA_913043805.1 uncultured Acidobacteriota bacterium
AAGAACGCCAGCGCCAGCACGAAGCCGATGAGGTAGCGGAAAGAATGTTCCTTGTCGAGCAGGTCTGTCAGTCGCATGTCGTCTGTTCAGGACCGGACGCTGAGCCGGCCTGACTCCTCCGTCCCTACGGGGTCGTCCCCCAGAGCAGCTCCGAAACGAATCCGAGCGGAATCCCGATCACCAGAAGCCCCATGGCGACGAGCAGGAACCTGGAATAGATCGGCACACGCAGCGCGCGATGCTTCAGCTCGACCCGCACCGCTTCGCGCTCGTCGATCGCCTGGTAGGCGCGCAGCAGGCTGTCCTCGCTGGTCACGTCGAAGTAGTCGCCGCCATACTCCTGGATCTGAGCCACCAGCTGCGGCACGCTCGGATTCAGGAAGCTCGCGGTTCGGGCATCGCTGGTATTGATGTAGATCACATACGGCACGATGTTGCGATTACTGAGCTCTTCGAACTCGGCATCCGGGAACTCGTCGACCGCCGCGTCGGTGATGATGAGCACGGCGCGGTTCTGGTTCCGTCCACGTCCCTGCGACGCCTCGTCGCGGTCAAAGTGCTTCACGATGTCCTGCAGGGGCCGGATGATGTTGGTGTCCCCTTCGGCGGGGATGATCCGCACCTTGTCGCGCGGCACGACCATCGCCTTGTCGAGCCGCTGGGTCATCACATACGGCGCATCCCAGACCTGGTAGTAGTAGAGCTCGTCGTCCATGACGAAGTCGTCCACCATGTAGGGATAGGTCGAGAACAACCACAGCGACACCCGGTCGTTCTTCTCCCGACGCATCTCGAGGAACTCGAGGTGCGCGTCTCGAGCCACTTCCGCCTTCGACTTGTTCGTATCCGGGAACTCCCAGGCCATCGACCCGGACGTGTCGACGAGGTCGATGCGCACCCGCGATTCGACCGACCCGCTGACCTCTTCGGTCGCGGTGAGGAACGGATCAGCCACCGACACGATGAGCATCACCATCGCGGCGGCCAGGAACGCCTTCGGCGCCGTGTGCAGCACACGGACCCAGAGCCGCTTCCGGTGACCTGCCTCGATGAGATGGCCCGAGTGCTGTCGCGCATGCCGCTTCCTGGTCGCGGCCAGCCTGACCAGCGTCAAGGCAAGGACGACGGTGACCGCCACCGCCAGCACGGTGGCCATGCCGACGTCGCCATAGCGCACCTGGCCGTAGTCGGTCTCGAGCAGTTCGCGAACACCGCTGTCGAGGAAGGCGACCAGCTCGTTCCAGGGCATCAACATGAGGTCACTCGCAGGCTAGCCGCTAGCCGCCGAACACACCCTTCACCGAGTTGAGCAGCCGGACATGGGGCCGCAGGTCGGCCAGTGCTCCCGAGATCGCGTCCGCATCGGCCGACGGGCTTTCGATCGACGGCGCGCCCGACTCCAGGCCTTGCTGATACGCCACCAAGCGGTCCGTCAGCACGCTCAACGCCTGTTTGCGGTGTCCATCGTCGAGTCCCGCGACGAACCGCTGGATGCCGAGCGCGGTGTCCCCCGAATTGAGATCCGTGAGGTCGGCCTGCAGATAGTCACGGAGCGCCAGCACAACACCTCGCTGCACGTCGCGCACCCGATCCCCCTCGGCGCCGGACGGCAGGTCCTGCAATCCACCCAGTTCTCGGCCCACAGCCCGCCGCGCCTCCCAGATTGACGGCTGGATCGGAATCTGCGCCTCGATCTGGGCCAGTTCGTCCTGCTCCTGCTGCTTTTCGACCGACAGCCCCTTCGGCTTCCGAGCCAGGCGGACGAGCATGACGAGCCACAACACCAGCGGCAGCGGCGCGACGGTCCAAGCCATGGTCCGGAAGAGTGTCGCGCGGTTGGAGAAGCTTCCCAGTTCGATGGTGTCGCGGATGTCCAGCAACGGCTCATCGGTCACCGACGTGACGTAGCGAACCAACCCTTGGCCGCCGTCCACCTGCTGCACCTCCGCGTCCTCGATGTCTTCGCCCAGGTCGCGCACGAGGTAGTAGAAGCTGAAGTTCGGCAGCACATACGTCATCTTGTTCGGGTCGACCAGCCTGAACCCGTAGATGAAGTCCCAGATGTGCTCGTCCTCGACCTGGGTTTTCTCGACCGTGAGCGAGACGCCCTCGAACGGATGTACCGGCAGGGTCTCGGGCGCGACCCGGTCCTCCAGCACGATGATCTCCTGTCCCTCGTCGATCAGGTCGGGAAACCGCACGCGATACCGCTGCGTGATGAGATCGCCGGTCTTGACGACCGTCGGTTCGAGTTCGAGTGTCTCGACCTGCACCGGCCCCATGGGCACTTCCACCGCGTCTGGTGGCTGGGCCAGCAGGCCGGATGGAAGCAGCAGGGCGAAGGCAAGTGCGGACGCCGTCGTGCGTGTCATGTTCACCGGTTGTCCATCCCTGGTCATCGAGCGCAATCTAGCGAGCCGTCCGCGAAATCAAGAACTTGGGCAACTCCTCGATGTGGTTCTCTGGCGTCAGCACCACCGAGTCGATTCCCGCCTGATACTTCAACCTATATTGCAGTGTTTCGCGAGACTCCTCGATCCGACGACGGATCGCTCCCGCCTTCCGGGCAGAGATCACCGTCTGTTTGCCGGTCTCCATATCCGAGATCCGGATGTAACCCAGGCGGCTCTTGACCGAGAACTCCTCGGGGTCGTCCAGAATGAGCACGATCATATCGTGCTTCGCCGCCACGGTGCCGAGGAGCTTGAAGTCGATCGCGTCGTGGTCGTTGACCAAATCGACGAGGTCGGTGAGGACAACCACCGAATGCCGCATCTTCAGCCTGGCCAGCATGAAATCGATGGCCACCCTGAGGTTGGCTGGACGTCGTGAGGGGAACTCCCGCTCGAGCTTCAACTTCTCGAAGATCTGATACGCCATGTAAAAGACCTGCGAGGTGCCCATCTTGGGCTTCATGTAGAGCTCAATCCGATCGGAGTAACCGAGCAGCCCGACCGGGTCACGCACGTTGGCCCGGGTCAACCCGATGTTGCCCAGCAGATCCAGCATCAACATCGCCTTGTTGGATCCCTGGGACACCTGAAACAGCGTCGAGTAGGAGAGGTCGCAGACGACCAGCGTCCGCAGCTCCTTCGGTTCCATCCGCTCGATCCGGAACAGCTTCTCCGGATACGTGCGCATGCTCAGGCTCCAGGCCACGTCCTTGAGTGGCTGGCCCGGTCGCCACTGATCGACGCCGACGATGTCGTAGCCGGCGCCCTTGAACCCGCTCTTGTGTTCGCCGAAATGGATGCTCGTGGATGGCTTGCGCGCCCGGATCCCGTGCTTGATGTCACGAAACCGGGCATAGACATCCTCTACTTCCAAGGCGGAACCTCCATGTCCCGGAGGATCTGCTGCAGAAGCTCATCCTTGTCGACGGAGAATTCCATGCCTTCGCGCAGGACCAAGCGGTGGGCGAGCACCGGCCCGGCCACTTCCTTGATGTGATCCGGCGTGACCTGTAGATCTCCGTTGAAGAACGCGAACGTCCGCGCCACCGCCTCCAGGTGGAAGTGGACGCGCGGCGAGATGCCGACGCGGATGTACTCCTTCACGGCCCGGGCGGCCCGGCCCTGGACACGATGGGGGCGGGTGTTCCGGATGAGCCGGACCTTGTACTGCGCCCCGTATTCGGACATCTTGACGTTGTCGTAGATGTAACGGGCGATGTCGAGCACCTCGTAGAGGTCGGTCAGCTTCTCGACCTTGCGCCCCACGACGTTGCCGGCGGTGATGTTGTACTCGTCCTCTTCCTTCTCGGGGTCCATCATGTTGATGGAGATCGTCGTGCGGTCGAGCTGCGCGACCGGGTTGGCGAAGGTGCCTTCCTCCTCGCCAAAGATGTTCTCGGTGCAGATGACCATGAAGAACCGCGGCCCGGTGATGTCGCTGAAATCACAGGACAACGGGAAGAGGGGGAGCATCTTGCCCTCGGCGAGATTGCCGTAGTCCGAACTGAGGGTCGCCGAGCTCTCCTCCATGCCCTCGAGCACCGCCGCCTTGGTCTTTCCCGACAGCCGGTTGTCCTCGTCGATGAGGACGATATGGGCCATCAGCTTGCCCGGTTTGAAGACGAGCTTGCGGGTGCCGTCCGTCTCCTCGACGATCGTCTCGTAGCCGAGGATGTCCTCGGGCATGTAGGTCGGCAGCCCCTGAATCCGCTCGAACTTGGCGTCGATCGCCATCGCGCAGGCGCTGACGAGGTCGGTCTTGCCAGTACCGGTCGGCCCCTTGAACATGACGTGGGGCTGCCGGAGCAGCTTGCTCTGACTGAGCTTGTCCGTGTACGGGAGCAGCGTGAAGAACGCCCACGAGAGGATGCGGGCGGCATCATCGAGACCGTAGAGCCACTTGGTCGATTCCTTCTGGAACCGCTGGACCACCTCGTTGGCCCGGTCGAAGTCGATGGTGCGTGTCGGTTGAACGGCCATGTAATCCTCTCGTGCTCCGGGCGCCTCGAA
>CAJWMX010000314.1 GCA_913043805.1 uncultured Acidobacteriota bacterium
CATCCAAGTACTAGTTCCCGGACATCGGACTCGGTCCGCCGCGGAACGTCCAGAGATAGTCTCGGATCGATTCGATCTGCGCGACCGCGTCCTGGTCGAACTGCGGATAGAACGAGTCCGGATACTCCGTGAAGAACCCAGGCATGCGCGTGCCCGGCTGAATCTGCAGGGGGTTGATCAACCAGTCGACCACCCAGTCCGGCTGCAGACGCTCTGGCGACATCCGCAGGTCGGGAGCCAGGTTCTCCAACGGTTGGTCGTCAGGGATCGTGTCGAGCACATGGCACTGCTGGCAGCGCAGCAGATCGAACAGTTCCTCACCCGTCCTCAGGACTTCCGTGGACGCGCTGACGTCGTGAGTCCGGAACTCCCCGATCGAGTCCGATACGGCCGCGAAGTAGTCGATCACCTCGTTCCAGTGCTGGTCCTCGAGCCCAAAGGTCGGCATGCGGACCTGCAGCCACGGGCGAATCGTGATCGGCCCCTTGAAGAAGGCGTACATCCAGTCCGGCTTCACCTTCGCGCCCTGCGGGGTCAGCATCGGGGGCGCCAGCGACGGATCATCGACCAGGGCCACGTAGTCCCCGCCATCCGCCTCGATCTCGTGACATGCCACGCAATTACGCCGGCGCACGAGATTCCGGCCTTCCACCAAGGCATCCGCCTGAGCGCCTCGCGGCCGCTGGGCCTCCTTCGGCTGCACGTCGCGCTGGAAGCTCAGGACCGCCGTGGTCAGCAGCCGGGCTTCGTCGGCGGAGAAGCCGAAGTTCGGCATCCGCAGCTTCTCGAGCGGCTGCAGGATCCGGTTGGTGTCATAAATCCTGGGATCCACGAGCTTCTGGTTGATCCAGTCCCGCTTCGTGTGCGGAATGTCGTGCACGAAGGCGAAGTCGAACTGCGGCAGCAGCTTGCTACCTTCCTCGGTCAGTTCGACGCCGATCGGCTGCACATCGTCGAACCCACTGATCTGGTGGCAGCTGTAGCACCCATATCGCCCGATGGCCCGCTCCCCGAGGTCGAGGAGCTTCTCTTCGTCGCTCATCCCGGCGATCGTGCTCTGGGCCTCCTCGAACGGGACGATGGCACGCATGTAGTCCAGCAGCACGGCATCGACGTCCGACTGCTGATACGACGCGGCGGCGGAAGTGCCGTCCCCTCCGGTCAAGCCATCCAAATACGTCGCCACGTCCGCCACTTCGGCGTCGGTGAGCCGCATATCCGGCATGTAGGTTTCGCTGCTGTAGTGCTTCGGATCTCGCACCCAGTCGAAGATCCACTCATAGGAGGTCTTGCTTCCGAGCGCCTGGAGCGGCTGACCGAAGGTGCGCCTCGGACCGGCCACGTCGCGCCCCTCATCGCCAGTGATGTGGCACGCCAGACAGCCAACGGACTCGACCAGCTGCTCACCGTTGGCCGCGTCTCCGCGCGGCGGCGAGGACACCGCGAACTCATGGTCCTCGGAACTGGCGAACAGATACGCCACGACGGCGTCGATCTCCACCTCGTTTCGGACCGGGAAGCCCTCTTCCTCGGCGCTATTGTTCGAGTTGTACCAGACCTTCGGCATCCAGGTGCTCGGCTTGACGGCACGCGGGTCGCGGATCCAGTTGGCCACCCACTCCTCGTCCAGCTTCGAAGCGACCTTCGTCAAGTCCGGTCCTGGCTTTCGCAGGTCCGCGAAGCCGGCCGTGTTGTGGCACGCGTAGCACCCGGCTCGCTCATACATGCCATACGCCAGGTTGAGCTTCTCGGCTCCGGGCACGAACACCTCGCCCTGGTGGCACTTGCGGCACGACGCTTCGGCCATGCCGTTGGGCAGCATGGGCAGATCCCAGTAGTGCTGCTCTTCCCATCCGTACCGCTCTTCCCACTCGGCCATCTGCTCCGGTGAGGAGGGCGAGTGCGCCGCCTGCACGAAGTTGATCGTCTGCCCCATCCCCTCGTGACACACCGTGCATCCGGTCGATTCGAGCGTGTGGGGCGACGCGCTGCCGACATACAGGTCGAGATTTGGATGGGTCCGGAACGGCTGCGGGTAATCCTCGTAGCCTTCGCGGTCGATGGCCAGATGGCACGTCTGACACCGGTCCATCTTCGGCACCCGGGTGAAATTCACGTCATCGACCACATTCGGCGTGATGGTCTGGCGCACGGTCAGCGACGGCGCCATGAAGTCGAGCAGCGGAGCGTTCAAGAGGTAGTCCTCGATCAGGTTCGGCTCCAGATCGTCGACCAGCCCCTGCAAGCGCTCGGTCTCGCCCACGAGGCCGCCGATCTCGGCGTTCAGACCGTCCACCTGCTCGGTGATCGCGGCAATCTGGTTCCGGATGTCGTCCCGCTCGGCCTCCAGCCGCTGAACCTCGAGGCCTTCCTCGACCCAGCGCTCGTACAACGCGGTGACGTCCTCCTCACCCTCGACCTCGTGGTCGCCATCGCCATACTGATGCGCTTCCTCTCGTCGCACCTCGAACGAGTAGCGGTCGACGTCGTAGATCGCCTTGGTGAAGTTGAAGGTCTGGGTGGCGCTGAAGAGCTGCCGCTCGATTTCGGCCAGCTCCGTCTCCAGTTCGTCGATCTGCGCCTGGTTCCCCCCAACCGCCTGTGCCGCCGCGTCTCGCTGGGCGGTGAGCGCGGCCACCTGCGCCTGGTCGACGTTGGCCTGCTCGGCCGCGAGGCTGGCGCGCGTGACCTCCATCTCGAGGGCGCTGAACTGGCGCTGGTAGTTCTTCCACTCCCGGTCGTAGTCGTCCCACACCATCCAGACTGTCGAGAAGAGCACAAACAGACTGGACGCGGCGAAGACCACGTTCAGGAAATCGATGTTGTAGGCGTGTCCGACTGCCCGCTTATCTGCCATGGCGCAAGATCTCGCCGCCCGAGGGCGGCCTCGAAATCAACGGTCGCAAGACCCCGGTTTAGATGTTGAAGAAGAACTCCGGAATCGACACGACGTACTTCAGATTGAACAGCCACCGGGTCAGCATCTTGATCGGTAGCGAGAGCATCGCAAGAAACAGGGTGACGGTGACATAGAACCGCGCCGGCCCGAGCTTCTCGTAGTAACGACTGAACCCCTTCTTGGCGAGCGCGACCGGCAGCACGAACACGTAGCCAATCGTGATCAGGATGCCGAAGATCTCCCGCACGAACGGATTCTCGGGCAGGGCCATCCCCAACCCACGTACCCAGATGTAGTCGGAAAGCTGCACACTGGTCAGGGCTTCGAGCTTGTGCACGTCCCAGTACTCGAACGGCCCGAAGAAGTTCCAGTTCGGTCCGCGGAGAAACGTTCCAAGCACGATCAGGGAGTTCCAGAGAATGATGAAACCGAACAGGAAGATGACGATCTCGGCCTTCCGCTCGACAAAAGTGTAGTAGCCGTTCCCCTTCGGGTTCTTGTCGATATAGGGGATGGCCATCAAACCCACGATGATGAGCGAGGGCAGGACCACGCCAGCCAGCCACGGGTCGTAATACACCAACATCTCCTGCAGACCCAGGAAGTACCAGGGTGCCTTCGAAGGATTCGGCGTGTTGGCGTTGTTGGCCGGCTGTTCAATGGGAGCCTCGAGCCCAATCGACCACAGGATCAAGATGACCATGCAGACGACCATCGAGATCAGCTCGGTATAGACCAAGTCGGGCCAGGTCCAGACGCGATCCTCTTCTTCCTTCTCGATCGGGTCCTTGCCGGCGGCGATCCGCTGGTCGTTCTTCACGGCCTCGCGCATCGAGTACCAGGTAAAGAACACCAGCAGGAAGATCAGCGCCACGATCGGCACGTTGTCCGGTTTGGTGATGATGAGGTTGAAGTTCTCGTCGGTCAGCCCGAAGCCGAAGAAGATGGCCAGGAAGATCATCATTCCCCAGCCCCAGCTGTTGCTGGCCCACGCCTCGCGCTTCCAGACGATTAGGACCAGTGCGACCACTGAGATCGTGAAGAACAGCCGCGGATCGGCAAACAGGTCAATAAAGCTCTTGATCGCGTCCATATTTCGTATCCGTCAGATTCCGTCTTCGCTGTCTGACCTTCGACCTCTAGAGCGGCCCCGAGATCCCACCGTCCTTGCGGACGCGCCAGAAGTGCACGGCCATCAGGAACCCGATGACGAGCGGCAGCGCCACACAATGCAACACGTAGAAGCGCAGGAGCGCGCCCTCGCCCACCAGCGTGCCGCCGAGCAGGGCGAACCGGGCATCGTCGGCCGCGTGCACCAGTTGGACGTCGCCCAGGCGCATCAGCTGGAACCCGGGCCCCTCATGCCCGAGGAATGGTGTCGCCCGAGCCATGTTCGAGCCAACCGTGATCGCCCAGATGGCCAGCTGGTCCCATGGGAGCAGATAGCCGGTGAACGACAGCAACAGCGTCAACACCAACATGATGACGCCTATGTTCCAGTTGAACTCCCGCGGCGGCTTGTAGGAACCGGTCATGAAGACGCGGAACATGTGGAGCCACACC
>CAJWMX010000315.1 GCA_913043805.1 uncultured Acidobacteriota bacterium
GGAGGCGGTCGCGTCATCTTTACCCCCGAGGTCGAGGTGCGTCATCGGCGAGGTAAGTCCCGCCGACACGATCCCGCCCACGCGCAGGATGCCTATCGACGGAGCCACCTGGCCTTCTACGCCAAGCATCATCCCCGCCTGCATTGGCTGCTGCGTTTCTACTTGCGGCTACGCGGTCAGCTCCCCGCCGCCTCCCAGGAGCCGCCCGGCTGAACCCGAGAGGTACAATTCTCCCGATTTGATGCGGATCGCCATAGACGTCAGAAAGCTCCACGATTTCGGGATCGGCACCTACGTTCGCAATCTCGTCCGATGGTTGTCCCGGCTGGACCGCGAGACGGAGTTCGTCCTGCTGTGTCGCCGTAGCGACTGCGAATCGGTCGAACAGCTGGGTCCAAACTTCCGGCCCGTTCCCGATCCGTCGGCAACCTACTCGGTGTCCGAGCAGCTGACGGTCCCGCTCAAGCTCGCCCGCGTCCGTGCCGACCTGTTCCATGCGCCGCATTACGTCCTCCCGGCGCTGACCCCGTGCCGGAGCATCGTCACGATTCACGACTGCATCCACCTGATGTTCCCGCAGTACCTCCCGGGTCGACTGGCCCATCTGTATGCGCGAGTCTCCTTCTGGCTGGCCGCGAACCGGTCGGCACGTATCCTCACCGTCTCCGAAGCCTCGAAGCGGGACATCCTACGGTTCTTCCCTGTGCCCGCCAACAAAGTGGACGTCACCTACAACGCCATCGACTCCCGCTTCAGCAGCCCCCCGGACGCCAAGCAGATGGACCGCGTTCGTGAGCGCTATCAGCTGCACGACCGCTTTCTCCTCTACTCGGGGAACGTCAAGCCGCACAAGAACCTCGAACGCCTCATCGACGGCTTCGCGCGACTGCGGAGCGAGGGATTCGGCGATATCCAGCTGCTGATCACCGGCTCCGAGATCTCGCGTTACGCCGAGCTCCGGCGAGCCGTCCATCGCTTCAACCTGCACAAGCACGTGCGTTTCCTCGGGTTCCAGAGCGCGGAGACTCTGGCGTCCCTGTATCACCTGGCCGACGCGTTCGTGTTTCCCTCGCTCTACGAAGGGTTTGGTCTGCCACCGCTCGAGGCGATGGCCTCCGGCACGCCGGTGCTCACCTCGAACGTTTCGTCGCTCCCGGAGGTCGTCGACGACGCCGCCCTGTTGATCGATCCCTACGATCCGCAGTCAATCGCGGACGGCATGGCGCAGCTCCTCTCCGACGAGGAAGCTCGGACCAGGCTGATCGCTCGCGGGCGTGAGCGCGCCGCCCAGTTCTCGTGGGAGGCGTCGGTCCGTCGCGTGCTGGCCATCTATCGCGAGGTGGGCGGAGCCGAATGAGATCCCAGGCGTCTCTCCCGGCCCGCCGCGTCGCGCTGGTGCATGACTGGCTCACCGGCATGCGGGGAGGCGAGCGCACGCTTGAGGCCATCTGCGAGGTATACCCGGAAGCCGAGCGCTTCGCCTTGCTCCATGTGCCAGGCTCGGTGTCGTCCGCCATCGTCGGGTCCGGCGTTCAGACCTCGTTCCTTCAGCGGTTCCCGGGAGTCGGTCGGTACTATCGCGCCCTCCTCCCGCTGTTTCCCACCGCGATCGAGCAGTTCGACCTCGACGAAGTTGACCTGGTCATCAGCACCAGTCACTGCGCGGCCAAGTCCGTGGTTTCACCCGGGCGAGCGCGCCACCTCTGCTACTGCTTCACGCCGATGCGCTACGCCTGGGATCAGTTCGACGCCTACTTCGGTCCCGAACGCGTCGGCACGAGGCTCAGCCGCGTACTGCGCTGGGAGCTCAGCCGATTGGCTCGCTGGGACGCCGCCACGGCGACCAGGGCCGACCGCTATGTGGCGATTTCTCAGTATGTTGCTGGAAGGATCCGCCGATACTATAATCGGAACCCGACTGTCGTGTACCCACCTGTGGACACCGCATATTTTCAGCCCAGCGGCGACGCCCCGGAAGGCTACCTCCTCATCGTCTCCGCCCTGGTCCCGTACAAGCGCGTGGACCTGGCCATCGATGCCGCTGCCGCTGTTGGGATGCCGCTCCGGATTGTCGGCACCGGTCCAGACCTCCCGAGACTGCAGCGGGCCGCCGGCCCCGAGGTGACGTTCCTCGGGTCGTTGCCTGACGCCGAGGTGCGCGCCGCCTACCAAGGGGCCGCCGCCGTGCTGCTTCCTGGGGTGGAAGACTTCGGCATCGTGCCGGTCGAGGCGCAAGCGTGTGGCCGACCGGTTGTGGCACTTGGTGAAGGGGGCGCCTGCGAGACCGTCGCAGACGGCGAGACCGGCGTGCTGGTCGAGGAGATGACCTCGGAGGCCCTGGCTGACGGGATCGCGCGCCTTCGCGCTCGGCGCCTTGACGAAGCCGCGATCAGACGCCACGCCGAGCGGTTCTCGCGGCCGAGGTTTCAGGAAGGCCTCAGGAGGGAGGTCGAGGCGCTGATGGCGCAACCGGTGGAGGTCGGAGCATGATCCGGAGAGACCGAACGCTCGCCGTGACTCAAGCCATCCTCGATGGGCTGACGGGGATCGGCATGTTCCTGTTCGCCTACTTCCTCCGCTTCGAAACCAACCTCATCGACATCCCCAAGGGCCAGCCTCCGCTGTCGCAGTACGTCCAGTTGGCGCCGTTTCTGGGCGCCTTGCTCCCGCTCGGGCTCTGGATGCTCGGCGCCTATCGGCTGGGACGCGTGCGTTCCCGGGTGGATGACTTCTTCGCGGTCCTCGTCGGCAGCCTCATTGCGGTGGTGCTCGGCTTAACCGGGACCCTGTTCTATCAGGCCTACTTGGTTCCGCCCGAGTTGAAGGCGCAGGGCGCCTATGAGGTCTCCCGCCTCGTCTGGGGGCTCTTTCTCGGCCTGAATGTCAGCGTCTGCTACACCTCGCGCGCCGCCGTCCGGGCCGTGCTGGAGCGACGCTGGCGGAGCGGAGAAGGACTCAAACGGATTCTGATTGCGGGCACCAGCGACGGAGCCCGCCACGTGGTCGACAAGATGCTCCAGCACGGCGAGCTGGGCTACCGCGTGATTGGCTTCGTCGACGACCGCGCCGGCGGCGACCATCTGGGCTATCGGGGGCTCCCCCTCCTGGGCACGCTCTCGGAAGTCGGCGAGCTTCTTCACCGGGAACAGGTCGACCAGCTCTATATCGCGCTGCCCCTCGACGAGCACGTCAAGATGCTCGAGCTGATCGAGATCGCGAATCGCGAAGTGATCGACGTCAAGGTCGTGCCGGACCTGCTCCAGGTCATCGCGCTTCGGGCCCGGCTCGAGGATCTGGACGGTGTCCCCATCATCAACATCAACGACGTGCCCCTGCAGGGCCTCAACAGCGTCGTCAAGCGCGTGATGGATGTCGGTATCGCCGCGGTCGCTCTCGTGGGGCTCGCGGGCCCGTTCGCCCTCATCGCCGCCCTGATCAAGTCCACATCCCCTGGACCCGTGTTCTACCGACAGGAGCGGATGGGGCTCGACGGACGGTCATTCAGCGTCTACAAGTTCCGATCGATGCTAGAAGATGCCGAGCGGGACACCGGACCGGTATGGACCAGGAAGAACGACCCCCGCCGGACCCCTGTGGGCCGGGTCCTGCGACGCTTCAGCCTGGACGAGCTCCCCCAGCTGTGGAATGTCGTCCGGGGCGAGATGTCGCTGGTCGGCCCCCGCCCTGAGCGGCCCTTCTTCGTCGAGAAATTCAAGGAGCGCGTCCCGCAGTACATGCTTCGCCACAAAGTGAAGTCCGGGATGACCGGCTGGGCACAGGTCAATGGCTGGCGAGGCGACACCTCCATCGAGAAACGTATCGAGTACGACCTCTACTACATCGAGCACTGGTCAGTGGGGCTGGACTTCAAGATCCTGTGGCTGACGGTGCTGCGCGGCTTCTTCCACCGGCACGCGTACTAACGACCGCTCCCCGCCGGTGCTCCGATGTCCAACATCATGAGCGCACGTATCGTCATCACCGGGGCCGCCGGCTTCATCGGTTCGCACCTCGCCGAAACACTCCTCCAGCGCGGACATTCGGTGGTCGGCATAGACAACCTACTGACCGGCGACGTCGCCAACATCGCCCACCTGGCGAACCATGACTTCCATTTCATCGAGCACGATGTCACCAACTACATATACCTGGATGGACCGGTCGACTACGTCCTGCACTGGGCCAGCCCGGCGAGCCCGATCGACTATCTCGAGTTGCCGATTCCCACGCTCAAGGTGGGCGCCCTGGGCACCCATAAGGCGCTGGGCCTCGCCAAGGCCAAAGGAGCCACCTTCGTGCTCGCCTCGACCTCGGAGGTCTACGGCGACCCCCTCGAGCACCCACAGAAAGAGACCTACTGGGGGAACGTGAACCCGATCGGTCCCCGCGGCGTCTACGACGAGGCCAAACGGTTCGCCGAGGCCATGACCACGGCCTACCATCGCTATCACGGGCTGAACAC